>DAIETC010000196.1 GCA_027345905.1 Kineosporiaceae bacterium
TCTGCGGCGACCTGGCGAGCCGCGGTCAGCGCGCGAGCCCGCGCGAGCGTGGCGGCGAAGGCGCGCGCTGCGCTGACGTCGCGGCTGGCCTGCCGGCCGATCCGGGCGTCGTCCTGCACCAGGGCGGTGACGGTCTGCCAACGTGTCAGCACGTCGGACAGGTCGCTGCTCTCCAACACGGTGGCCGCCAGGCCAAGCGGGCCGCCGCTCATGTACAGCGCGCGGGCGCGGCGTACGCCGGCCGCGTCCAGGCGGGCCGCAGAGCGCTGGGTGTCTTGCAGGGCGGTGCCGGCCAGGATCTGCGCCGTGGTCGCGGTCTGCAGGGCGCCGGCAGCGGCGTCGTAGCGTTCGACGGCCAGGCCCTGTTGCACCGACAGCTGGTCCAGTCGCTGCCGCAGGGCGCTGGCCTGGGCCTGCAGCTGGGTGAGGGAGGGGTCGGCGTGTGCCGACTGCACGGGTCCAACCGCAAGCCAGGCGGTGCCGGCGACCAACAACAAGGCCAGACCGCGGGCAGATCGGGGCCTCATCCGGGGATCGGCTTGGCCACGCCGACGGCGTGCACCACGGCCCACGAGCGAAGCGGCGCGATCAGGCGGACGACGAACGTGGGCACCTCGCGGGTCACGGTGAGCTGAACGTCGCCCGAAGGGTCGATCGAAAAGCTCTTCGGGTTGATCTCGTTGGCTGAGTTGTCGCCCGTGGCGCTGGCCCAGGCGCTGTCGAAGGCGTTCTGCGCGTTGTGGCTGACCGCCCACCGATCGGCTGCGGCGCGGGCGGCGCTACTGGCCTGGTCCTGGACCGAGACCCGGCCGGAGCCGATCGACAAGGCGTCGAAGGACAGCACGCCGGCAACGGCGAGCACGGCGACCAGGCGCACCATCCAACCCAGGATGATGTCGCCGTTGTCCCCGAGTGCCGCGCAGGAGCGCCGGCTGATCATGGCGCTTCATCGGCTGACCAGGTAGCCGGCTTGAGGATGATCTTGCGCCGGGTTGGCGGGTCGCTCAGGTGGGGCGCCGGGCCTGCACGCGCGCGCGCCGCGGGCGCCGCAGGGCCCGGGCCAGGCCGACGACCAGGACCAGAGCGGCCACCGCCCCGAGCACCCACAAGGCCCAGGTGTCGGTGGGTTGTACCCGCACCTGCACCTGCACCGGCGATCCTACGGGCCGTCCCGAGGGCGCCAGCAGCTGAGCCTGGAGCAGAACCACGCCGCTGGCGATGGCTTGCACGGGCACCTGGATCTGCGCGCGGGTTCCGGGAGCCAGGTCCGGTGCCACGACATCGCCTTCGCGCACCCGAAGGCGCGGGTTGGTCGAGGTCACGCGCAAGCGCAGGCCGCGGGCCTGCACAGGTAGCCCGTTCGCCACGGTGATCTGCAGCCGACCCGAGCTGGTGAGGAAGTTGACGCTGCTCGGCAGGACGCGGACGTCGTCACTCAAGGCTCGCACCTGGGCGCCGACCCGCGCCCGGGCCAGCGCCAGCGCCCTGGGTTGCCCGCGCCAGGAACAGGAGAGCAGGTCAAGGGTTGAGCGCTGTAACCCGTCCGTGACAGTGCTGGGCGAGGCGACCACCTCGCCCAGCGCCGACAGGGCCGTGCGCAACCGGCGCACCGCGGCGACGTGCGCCGGTGCCAGCTGCGCCCGGGCGATGCCGGGCGGTGCGGCGACGGCCATCCGCTGCAAGGGGGCGGTGTCACCGCTGTCGTTGCCCGTAGGCGGCCCGTCCAGGGCGGTGACCGGCACGACACCGAGCCAGGGCACGCCCGCGGTGGCGTCGACCAGCGCTCGGAAGGCGGCCGGATCGGGGTCGAACCCCCTGGGGGCCACCACGAGCAGCCGCCGGGTCAGGCCCGGCCGTTCGCTGGTGACGCTTGCCGTCTCGGCCAAGAAGCGCTGCACCCGCAGCGGGTCCGGCGTCACGGCGGACCCGGCCAGCTCGGACAAGGTGGAGTCGGCGAGCCAGCCGGTCAGGCCATGGTTCAGGTCGGCGCGCGCGTCGCTCGTGTAGGGCAGAGCATCGACGAGCGGTCGGTACCGTTCGTCGAGCACGACGTCGCGCGCTCCGGCAGCAGCCAAGACGCCGAGCGTCGCATCGCTGGCCCAGCCCTGCGCCGGCAAGGCGACGCCGGTCACCGGGGTCACACCGAGAACTTGGGTCAGGATGCCCGCCCCCGCTGCCTGGGCCGCCTGCACGAGATCGGGGCGCAACCCTGCGGTGACGGCGGCCAGGTCGGGATCGGCGTACGGCAGCTCGATGACCACCCGGTCGCGGGCGGCGGCGCGTAGATCGGCGAGGAACGCGGCCGCCGCCGCGCGGGCCGCCGGGTCCGGTCGAGCGGCGGGAGCCCCGGGTTCCGGCGCCGGCTCGCCGGCCCCCGTTGCGGCCCGCTGCAAGGTCTCGAGCAAGGCCGGGTCCAGGGCCCACGCGACCCCGGGTGCCGAAGCGGCCTGGAACAGCCGGCGCAGCCGCGACTGCGGCCCCAGCTGCGCGGCGACCTGCTCCGGCGTGGCGTTGGCGCCGGCTGGGCCCATCGGTGCGGCGCTGATCGGCACCAGCCAGGAAATCTGCTGGGCGGCGTACTCCTTGCGTCCGGGCTGCCACTGGATCGTCGTGCGCAGCAGGGCGATCTGCTGGCGCCCGAAGGACCCTTGGGCCCGCACCTCGATGGTCAGCCCGTAGGCGCCGAACGGCTGGCCGCCCAGCCCGAGCTCGGTTCCCGCGACCGTCAGCGTGAAGGGCTGGGTGATGCCCGGGGCGATGTCGGCAGGGGACAGGTTGACGGTGGGTCCGACCACGAAGCCGGTGCGCTGATCCGTGCCGTCCTGCCAGTTTGCGACCTGCACTGGGGTGCCGAGGCTCGTGCGCACGAGCCGAAGTCGCACGGTGGGCACCTGCAGCGGCAGGGTCCCCGTGTTGGTGACCCGTCCGGTGACCGTCAGCTTCGTGGTGGGCTCGATCAGCGCCGGCCCCAGGGCGCTGACACCGATCCGGGCGCTGAACGCCCCGGTGGTCTGCGCCTCGGCGGCGGGCACGGCACCGGGCACGGCGGCGCCCAGAGCGGCCAGGGCGAGGATGAGCAGCACCGCGGCCAACCGCCGGTGCCGAGCGGTCCGGTCCGCACGGTCCGCACGGTTCCCTCGATCCGCACGGTTCACCCCGTCCGCACAGTTCACACGGTTCACACGGTGTCCGTGGCCGACAGCTCGTCACACTGCCGCCAGGCCGCCTCGGCGATCCGACGCTCGTTAGGGAAGGTCAGCCGCTGCTCCAGCTGGTCGAAGGGCACCCACGCGACGTCGATCGCCTCGGCGTCCGGGTCGTCCTCGATCGTGAGCCGGCCACCGACCGCCTCCAGCAGGTAGTGGTGCACCACCTTGTGGATGCGTTTGTCGGCCACCGAGAACCAGTAGTCCACCGTGCCCAGCGCGCCGATCACCCGGCCGCGGATGCCCGTCTCCTCGGCGATCTCGCGGACCGCGGCCTGTTCGAGGGTCTCGGCGCCTTCGGGGTGCCCCTTCGGCAGGCACCACTCGACCCGACCTCCCCGGTTGCGCCGGGCAATCACGGCAACCGCGGGGGTCGGCTGGTTGCGGTCGACGACGACCCCACCGGCCGAGGTCTCCTGCACCGCGGGCAGGCGTCGGCGCGAGCGCTCGAAGGGTGCGGCCACGGTCGTCACTGTAACCAGCGTGGCCGCACCCCTTCGGCCGCTCGCCTAGGCTGGGGCCTCGTGTCCGACCTCCCTGCGCCTCGACCTGGCGGCCCCGCCGTGCCGCCGGTCGCCCTTGAGCTAGGCCGGCGGTTCGCGGCAGCCGGTCACGCGCTGGCGTTGGTCGGCGGCAGTGTGCGCGATCTGGTGCTGCGCCGCCCGATCACCGACCTGGACTTCGCCACCAGTGCGCTGCCCGAGCAGACCGAGGCGGTGCTGGCCGGTTGGGCGGATGCGACGTGGGACCTGGGGCGCGCCTACGGCACCGTGGGTGCCCGCCGCGGGGACGACGTCCTGGAGATCACGACCTACCGCAGCGAGGACTACGACCCGAGCTCGCGTAAGCCCCAGGTCGCCTACGGCGACACCCTCGCCGGTGACCTGGGCCGGCGGGACTTTCGGGTGAACGCGATGGCGCTCGAGCTGCCGCACCAGCAGCTGGTCGACCCCTTCGGCGGCCTGGACGACCTGGCCGCCGCCGTCCTGCGCACTCCCGGGACACCGCAGGCGTCCTTCTCCGATGACCCGCTGCGGATGCTGCGGGCCGCCCGGTTCGCCGCCCAGCTGGGCTTCACCGTGGCGCCCCCGGTTCAGGAGGCGATGCGCGAGATGGCGGACCGGCTGACGATCGTGTCGGCCGAGCGGGTTCGCGTCGAGCTGGAGAAGCTGCTGCTCAGCCCTCGACCCAGGGCCGGGCTGAGCTTGCTGGTCGACACCGGCGTGGCCAGCGTCGTCCTTCCCGAGCTGCCCGCCCTGCGGCTGGAACGAGACGAGCACCACCGGCACAAGGACGTGTACGAGCACACGCTCACGGTGCTCGAGCAGGCGATCGCCATGGAGGGCGACGCGGTGCCGGGGCCGGACCTCGTGCTGCGTCTGGCCGCGCTGCTGCACGACGTAGGAAAGCCCGCCACCCGACGCTTCGAACCAGGTGGCGGCGTCAGCTTCCACCATCACGAGGTCGTGGGGGCCAAGCTGGCCGCCCGACGGATGAAGGCGCTGCGCTTCGACAACGAGACCACCAAGGCGGTTGCCCGGCTGGTCGAGCTGCACCTGCGCTTTCACGGGTACGGGGAAGGGGTCTGGACCGACGCGGCCGTGCGCCGATATGTGGTGGACGCCGGCCCGTTGCTGAGCCGGTTGCATCTGCTGACCCGCAGCGACACCACTACCCGCAACGCGCGCAAGGCGACTCGGCTGGCTCGTGCCTACGACGAGCTGGAACAGCGGATCGCCGCGCTCCAGGAGGGCGAGCAGCTGGCCGCGATCCGCCCCGACCTGGACGGTCAGGCGATCATGGCCGAGCTCGGGCTCGCGCCCGGTCCCCTGGTCGGCAAGGCCTACCGGCACCTGCTCGAGCACCGGATGCAGCACGGTCCGCAGGATCCGGACGCCGCCCGGGCCGAGCTGCGCCGCTGGTGGGCGGCCCAGCCGCAGTCGCAGGGCTGACGCTTCCTGGCCCCCACCGGCCCGTCCACCCTGTGCCGGCCCCTCCACCCCCGTGGGCGCAGGCATGGGTGCAGCCAGAGTGCTGCGATCACGGCACTCCGGCTGCACCCATCCCTGCACTCAGGGGTCGGCGGGCTGGCGTCCACTCGCGCGCCGGTACCCGAGCGCGGCAACCAGATACAGGCTGGCGATCAACGCGTAGACGGGGCGCGAGTGACCGTTGGCCGGGAGGGCCAGGGCAGCGGTGCCCGCCGCCACGACGAAGGCCAGGTTGAACACCACGTCGTAGAAGGAGAAGACCCGGCCGCGATAGTCGTCGTCGATAACCCGCTGCACGATGGCGTCGACGCAGATCTTCGAACCCTGCGCCGCCACGCCGAGCAGCCCCGCGGCCAGCAACATCAAGGGCACGCTGATCCTGACGACCAGCACGTACTCGATCAGCGCCGCCGCCCCGAAGCACCGCCAGATCCAGCCCGAGGCACCCCAGCGGGTCGTCCCGATCGGGGTCACGACCGCGGCCAGCGCAAAGCCCGCCGCCGACGCGCCGAAGACGGCGGCCATCAGCGCAAACCCGGCTTCGACGTCCGAGGGCCGGGCGAAGTAGTTGCGGCACAGCAAGATGGTGGCGATGAACGAGATGCCGTAGGCGAAGCGGTGCGCCCCGATCGCCGCCAAGGCGTCGAAGGCCGGCCGGCGCTGGCGCACGTGCCGGCCACCGTCGACCAGCGCCCGCAAACCAGCGGCAGGACGGCGTTCGACCAGGTGGTCCGGGCCCAGCAGGCCCGGGGCCATCCGGGTCGCGAGCAGCGCCGAGCCCAGGTAGGCGCCCGCAGCCAGGACCAGCACGACGGCGTCGGTGCGGTCGCTGACGCCCAGCGCCTCGCGCACGCCGTACCCGGCGAAGCCGCCGGAGATGGCCGCGAGCGTGCCGCTGGTCGGGCTCACCGCGTTGGCCATCACCAGCTCGTGGGTCGGGACGACGTGCGGCAGGCTCGCGCCCAACCCGGCCAGGAAGAACCGGTTGAGCGACAGCGCGACCAGCACTGCGGCGTACAGGGCCGGCTGCACGCCGTCGCCGGCCACCAGGGCCGCCACCCCCAGGACCACCAGCGTGCGCAGCGCGTTGGCGGTGACCAGCACCTGCCGGCGCGGCCAGCGGTCGAGCAGCACACCGGCGAACGGGCCGACCAGCGTGTACGGCAGCACCGACGCCGCCAGCGCCGCCGCCGCCCCCGTTGCCGTTGCGGCGCGCTGCGGGGAGAAGAAGATCAGGCTGGCCAGGGCCACCTGGAAGGCGCCGTCGCCGGCTTGGGAGACCAGGCGTACCGCGAACAGCCGGCGAAAGTCGCGGCCGTGCAGCACCGTACGCAGGTCGGCGACGAAGGGCACGTCGCCACGATAGGCGCCCGGTTCAGCGCTCGACCTCGCCGCGGATGTAGGCCTCGACGCTGGCCCGGCCCTCGTCGTCCGGGCGCTGCACCGGCGGGGACTTCATCAGGTACGACGACGCCGACGTCAGGGCGCCGCCGATGCCGCGGTCCTTGGCGATCTTCGCCGCACGGATGGCGTCGATGATGATGCCGGCGGAGTTCGGGGAGTCCCAGACCTCCAGCTTGTACTCCAGGTTGATCGGGGCATCGCCGAAGGCGCGTCCCTCCAGGCGCACGTACGCCCACTTGCGGTCGTCGAGCCACTGCACGTAGTCCGAGGGCCCGATGTGCACGTTGCGCGCGCCCAGGTCGTGCTGCAGGTTCGAGGTCACCGCCTGGGTCTTGCTGATCTTCTTGGACTCCAGCCGGTCGCGCTCGAGCATGTTCTTGAAGTCCATGTTGCCGCCGACGTTGAGCTGGTAGGTGCGGTCGAGCACCACGCCGCGGTCCTCGAAGAGCTTGGCCATGACCCGGTGGGTGATGGTGGCACCCACCTGGGACTTGATGTCGTCGCCGATGATCGGCACCCCGGCGGCCTCGAACTTCGCGGCCCACTGCGGGTCGCTGGCGATGAACACCGGCAGCGCGTTGACGAACGCGACCCCCGCGTCGATGGCGCACTGGGCGTAGAACTTGTCGGCCTGCTCCGAGCCGACCGGCAGGTAGGACACCAGGACGTC
>DAIETC010000216.1 GCA_027345905.1 Kineosporiaceae bacterium
TGGACCAAGGTCGCCGCGGGTGCGCTCGCCAACAGCACTGAGCACGTTCCACACGAAGGCGGCCTGGCCCTGCTGCGGCACCCACGGCGCGAAGTGGTCGGCCGCCATGCAACCGGTGAAGCCGTGCCGCTCGGCCAGCGCCGTGAGCTCGACCACCTCCATCGGCGCGAACTGCTCCAGCATGGCGGCGTAGCCGACGCTCAGCTCACTCATCCGACCGACGCTACCTGCCGGCGTCCGGGATTGCGTCGACGGCCGGCATCGGTCGCGATCACGTCGGCGGGCGGTCGCAAGGCGAGGTCAGGCCTCGAAGGAGTGGCTGGCATCAGGGAACGAGCCGTCGCGGACGTCGGCGGCATACTGCTGCGCCGCTTGGGTCAGCGCGCCGCGCAGGTCCGCATAACGCTTGACGAACCGGGGAGCCGTGCCACCGCGCAGGCCGGCCATGTCCTGCCAGACGAGCACCTGGGCATCGCAGTCCGGTCCGGCGCCGATCCCGATGGTGGGAATGTGCAGCACCTCGGTGACCCGGGCCGCGACCGGCGCCGGCACCATCTCGAGCACCACGCAGAACGCCCCCGCCGCCTCGAGGGCGCACGCATCGCTGACCAGGGCGTCCGCGGCCGCCTCGCCGCGGCCCTGCACGCGGTAGCCGCCGAGTGTGTGCTCGCTCTGCGGGGTGAACCCGATGTGGGCCATCACCGGGACGCCGGCCCCGACCAGCGTCTGCACGGACGCCGTCACCCGCCGGCCGCCTTCGAGCTTGACCGCGTGGGCGCCGCCCTCCTTGAGCATGCGGGTAGCCGCGGCCAGCGCCTGCTCCGGTGAGGACTGGTAGCTGCCGAACGGCAGGTCCGCCACGACCAGTGCGTGACGGGTGCTGCGCGCCACCGCCCGCACCAGTGGCAGCATCTCGTCCATGGTGATCGGCAACGTGGTCTCGTAGCCGAGGACGTTGTTGGCGGCCGAGTCGCCGATCAGCAGTACCGGGATCCCAGCTTGGTCGAAGATCTCGGCGCTGTACTGGTCGTACGCGGTCAGCATCGCCCACCGTTCACCGCGCTGCTTCAGCTGCTGCAGGTGGTGCACGCGCACCCGCTTGGCGGGGGCGTTCGAAAGCGGCCCATTCCCATATGGTGCGGTCGGCTCGCTCATCAGGCTCCTTGCGCCAGTAGGGGTTCAGTACACATGCTCGCGCCAGTGGCTGGTGATCGGAAGCCGGCGGTCCCGGCCAAAGGCGAGCGGTGAGATCTTCGGGCCGGGGGCGAACTGGCGTCGCTTCCACTCGGCGCGATCCACCAGCGCCACCACCTGGTCGACGTCGCCCGGGTCGAAACCGCCGGCGACCAGCTCGGAGCGGCCCTGCGCACCGACGACGTACCGTTCGAGCACCGCGTCGAGCAGCTCGTAGGCGGGCAGCGAGTCCTGGTCGGTCTGGCCGGGGCGCAGCTCGGCGGACGGCGGCTTGCTGATCGAGCTGTCCGGGATCGGTGGCACCTCGCCGCGCAGC
>DAIETC010000270.1 GCA_027345905.1 Kineosporiaceae bacterium
GGATGGAGCCCTCCATCGGTACCCGCGAGGTCGCCAAGCTGCTCGGCGTCCAGCAGAACAAGTACGGCTTCATCGAGGCCGTCGCCTCACCGCTCGACCCGGTCACGACCAGCCGCGAGGGTATCTACGCCTGCGGGGCGGCCCTGGGACCGGCGGACCTGGAGGACAGCGTCTCCTCCGGGGCCAACGCGGCGATGAAGGCAGTGGCAGTCGTCCGGGCTCACTCGTTGAGCGCGGCCGGCTGACAGTCTCATGCGCGGACAAGTAGTCGACACGGCCAGTGCGACGGAGTTCATGAACGAGATCCTGCAGAAGATCTCGGCCGATGAGCTGTCGGACATCACTGGCGCCGTGCAGGCCAAGTCCGCGCGTATGCAGGAGTTGATGTTCGACCGCAGCGCCGGGCAGGCGCTGAGCCGTGCGCAGCTGAAAGGCCTGTTGCGCTCGGTCTTCGCGACTCGACGCCGGGCCGAGTCCATCCTGGACTCGGTCGGCGTCGAACCGCTGGCCGCGGCGGTCGACGACCTGCTCGTCGGTACCGCTGGCCTGACCGCTCGCTTCGCCGCGTTCGACGCTGTGCTGGGTGAGCACGCGGAGCAGGCGTTCGACCTGCCGGGCGAGCTGCTGCACTTCATCTACCCGGACCGGTACTGGCTGTGGACCCGCTGGATGTGGGACCCACGGACCGAGACCGGGGCACTTCCCCTGGTGACGATGGACGACGTGGCCCTGGGCGGCGAGCTGCGCGGGCAGGTCTACCTGCAGGTCGGCGAGGCCGTGGCCTTCGTCGACGAGACCGGCAAGGCATCGGGGTTCACCGCCCTGGGCGGCGGCGGCTCGGGTGGCCCCTTCGGTATCGACGTCTACCTGGCCGCCGTGTACGGCGTCTACATGTACACCGTCCTGCGGATGCGAATGACGCAAGAGTTCAACCGGCTCGTCCCCGAACTTCCGGACCTGGTGCGGCGCCTGCTGGGCGTCTACTACCGAGAGGCCTAGAAAAATGCCCGTTGGTGGAAAGAAGCAAGACCCCATAGCCCACGAGAAGGAGTCGGCGACCGTCGCGTCGCCGATCTCGGGGCGCGAGGTCGAGTTGCCGGCCATGTGGAACCGCATGTTCGAGCCACGGGTGCTGAGCAACCACAGCCCGGACCGGTTCGCCGAGCTGGCCGCACTGCCCGGCAACGCCGACTCGCTCGAATGGTGCTACGGCTGCGGCAAGTGCGTGCCCGTCTGCCCGGTCGACTCGGTGGGGGAGTACGGACCGCGCAAGATCCACCGCAAGGTGCAGACCGGCATCGACCTGATGAGCGACCCGGACCTGTGGTTGTGCACGACCTGCATGAACTGCCTGCGGGTCTGCCCCAAGGAGGTCGACATGATCCAGATCATGCCGACCGTGCGGGCCGCGGCGGTCGCCGACGGGAAGGTCCCCGTCGAGTTGCAGGACGTCTTCGAGAAGACCTTCCGGTACGGCAACGCCCTGGGCGAGAACCCGCGCCGGCGCGCCCAGTGGACCCGGGACGCCGGTGTGCCGGTGCGCATCCTCGGCTCCGAGCCGGGCCCGGTCGACGTGCTGTTCTACGTCGAGGACTACTGGAGCTACCACCCGCGTGGGGTCGAGGCGGCCCGGGCGTTCGCCCGCATCGCCACGGCACTGGGCGTCGACTGGGCGATCCTTGGCCCCGAGGAGAAGACGCTGGGGGACTCCCAGCGCCTGGCCGGCGAGCCGGGCCTGTTCGACGCGCTCGTCGAGGACGTCACCACCACCCTGGCGAAGTACGAGTTCCAGCGCATCGTGACCCCTGACCCCCACGGCTTCAACGCGCTGGTCAAGGAGTACCCCAAGCGTGGCTTCACCTACGACGTCCTGCACTACACGCAGCTGTTGTCCCCGCTCATCGAGAACATCACCTGGGCCAAGCCGCTGGACCTGAAGGTCACCTTCCACGACCCGTGCTACCTGGGGCGGCACAACGGCGAGTACGACGCGCCACGGGTCCTGCTCTCGGCCATCCCGGGCATCGACCTGGTCGAGATGGGCCGCTGCAAGGAGAACGGTTACTGCTGCGGCGGTGGCGGCGGTGGCATGTGGCTGGACGGCTTCACGCGCGACTACACCTCCGAGCGGTTGTCCGAACGGCGCGTACGCGAGGCCGTCGAGAGCGGCGCCGACGTGCTGGCCGTGTGCTGCCCCTACGAGGTCTCGCGCTTTGAGGATGCCGCGAAGTCCACCGGCAACTCCCAGCTTCAGGTGCGAGACATCGTCGAGCTGATCGACGCGGCGATGGCGCATGAGCCGACCGCCTGAGCAGCTGCGCGTCCTGGACTTCGGCCGGGTCAGCCCCCTGCGCTCACAGACGCTGTGGCACGCGGTCTCCTACGGTTTGTCGGCCACCCGCCAGCCGACGCTGTCGTTCGTGCGGCCGGACGCGCCGTACGTCTGCGTGGGCTACCACCGCTCGATGGCCGAAGTCGACCTGGCGGCGTGCGCGGCGGCGGGCTGGCCCGTGTACCGGCGGATGGTCGGCGGCGGCCCGGTCTGGTTGGACGACGGGCAGCTGTTCTTCCAGATCACCTTGCCCGCCGACGCGGTGAGCGCCTTTCGCACCCAGGCTCTGCGTGACCTGCTCACCCCCGCCGTCACCGCTTTCCAAGCGGCAGGCGTGGACGCCGTCCTGGACGACGCGCTGGAGATCGTCGTCGGAGACCGCAAGATCTGCGGGCACGGCGCCGGCCAGATCGAGGACGCCGTGGTCGTGTGCGGCAACCTGATCCAGCGCTTCGACCACCGGGCGGCAACGACGGCCCTGCGCCTGCCCTCCCAGCAGCTGCGCGAGGACGTCGAGCGGCTGATGCGCCGGTACGTGCAGGCCACGCCGGTGCAGGCACCCACATTCACGCAGGCTGCGGTCACGGCCTACGGGCAGGCCCTCGGGCTGGCGCCGGTCGAAGGTGAGCTGACTCCGTTCGAACGTCAGGTCGTCGACGAGCTCGACGCCCAGTTCACCGACCCCGACTGGCTGGCCGGACCAGCGCGAGCCGAGCGCCCCGCCGCGCAGGTGAAGGTGCGTTCTGGGGTCTGGTTGTTCGAGGCGGAACGGGCCGGCACCCGGGCCGTGGTCAGCGTCGTCGACGGCCGCATCGAACGTGCCCGACTGATCGACCCGCAGCTCAACGGCTCGACCGCCGCGGCCGAACGCGCCCTGCTTGGCCAGTCGCTGCCCGCGGCCGGCCAGGTGCTGGCAGGTTACGGTCCAGCCGGGCGGCGGCTGTCCGACGTACTCGCACTTGCCGACCGGAGAGGATCACTGTGAGCGTGGAGGAAGCGGCGTACGCCGAGGTGGACGGATACCGGGTGGCGGTCGAACGCAGCTATGACCCGGACACCCACGTGTGGGCGTGCGTGCTGGCGCCGGACCGGGTGCGGATCGGGATGGACCCGCTGGGGGTGGAGACCAGCGGCACGCTGGCTCAGCTGTCCTTCTTGCCGCTTGGCACCCCCCTGCGCCGGGGTCAGTCCTTCGGCGGCCTGGAGGCGGCGAAGTTCGTGGGGCCGCTCACCAGCCCGCTGACCGGCGTCCTGACGGCCTGCAACGAGGCGGTGCTGAACAACCCGGGCCTACCCGAGGTCGACCCGTACGAAGAGGGCTGGCTGGTCGAGCTCGCGCCGACCGCGATGGACACCGAGCTGGCCATGCTCGTGTCCGGCTCGGACATCGTGCCCTGGTTCACCCAGCGGCTGGCCGACTACCGGCTCAAGGGAGTGATCGCGCAGTGACCGTCCCGGTGACCACCGCCGGCTTCGACGTCCGGCGTCGCAGCTTCCCCGATGTCATGGACTTCTACGCACCCGGCTTGAAGCCGTGGCAGACCGCGGAGTGGGTGCCTGAGAACCCCAAGCGGTTCCTGCCGGTGTCGGTCACGGGCTCGGCGTGCGCGCTGCAGTGCGACCACTGCCAGTCCAAGGTGCTCGAGGGGATGATCTCGGTCAAGGCCGACCAGGACCTCTACCAGCTGGCCCAGTCGCTCAAGGCCAAGGGCAGTGAGGGCCTGCTGGTCTCCGGCGATTCGACGCGCACTGGCGGGGTGCCCATGCTGG
>DAIETC010000232.1 GCA_027345905.1 Kineosporiaceae bacterium
AGCTCGCCGAGGCGCACCGACCCGACCTGCTCGTGCTCGACGTGATGCTGCCCGACATGGACGGGTTCGCGGTGACCCGGCGGCTGCGCGACCAGGGCAGGGTGATGCCGGTCGTCTTCTTGACGGCCCGCGACGCCACCGAGGACAAGGTGACCGGACTGACCGTGGGTGGTGACGACTACATCACCAAGCCCTTCAGCCTCGAAGAGGTCGTCGCGCGGATCCGGGCCGTGCTGCGCCGTACCGGCGCCGGAGCGGGCGCCGACGTCGGGCGGTTGGTCTTCGCGGACCTGGAGCTGGACGAGGACTCCCACGAGGTACGCCGGGCCGGACGCAGCATCGACCTGTCCCCCACCGAGTTCAAGCTGCTGCGCTACCTGATGCTGAACCCCAACCGGGTCCTGTCCAAGGCGCAGATCCTGGACCACGTGTGGGACTACGACTTTCGCGGCGAGTCCGGGATCGTCGAGTCCTACATCTCCTACCTGCGCCGCAAGGTCGACACCGACGCGCCGGTCCCGCTGATCCACACCCGCCGCGGCGTGGGGTACGTCCTGCGGCTACCACCCGAGCATGGCTGACCTGCTCGAGTGGGGCCGAGCCAGGGCCCGGGCCGCGCCGCTGCGGCTGCGCCTGGTGGCCATCCTGCTCGCGCTCGCCCTCGTCGCGCTGCTGGTCACCGCAGCCACGGCGGTCACGCTGCTGCGTGGGCAGCTGATCGGCAAGGTCGACGCCCAGGTCAGCGCCGTGGCTCGGGGCGTCGCGAACGGTGGGCCGCTCACCGGGCTGGGCGGGGCGCCCGAGCGTCGAGGGCAGCTGCCGACCACCCAGTACGCCGTGCTGCTGCTCGACAACGGCGACCAGGTGCAGCTCGGGCGGCGGCTGAACCCCGCGGTCCCCGCCCCCGACCTGAGCGAGATCACCCCGCACCTGGTCCGGCTCATGCACGGACGCGCGTTCACCGTCGAGGCGGTCGACGGCTCCGTGCAGTGGCGCTGCGTCGCCCTGCGGATCACCGGCACCCAGGTGGGCGACGTCACGCTCGTCGTGGCGCAGAGCCTGGCGGACGTCGGTGACACCGTCGCGCGGATGCGCGCCATCCTCGCCGTGGTCGGGTTCGTCGTCCTGCTGGCGCTCGGCGTGCTCGGCTGGGCGGTGGTGCGCCGAGCGTTGCGCCCGCTGACCGAGGTCGAGTCCGTGGCCCGCACGATCGCCGGCGGCGACCTGTCCCGCCGGGTGCCCCAGGGCCCGGCGTCCACCGAGGTGGGCCGGCTCGCGGAGTCCCTGAACTCGATGCTCAGCCAGATCGAGCACGCGTTCGCCGTCCGCGAGGCCTCCGAGCTGCGGATGCGCCGGTTCGTCTCGGACGCCAGCCACGAGCTGCGCACCCCACTGGCAACGGTTCGCGGATATGCCGAGCTCTACCGGCAGGGCGCTGTCAGCAAGCCGGAGGAGATCGCCACCGCCATGCGCCGGATCGAGACCGAGGCCGCCCGCATGGGGGCGCTGGTCGAGGACCTGCTCACCCTGGCGCGGCTGGACGAGCAGCGGCCCGAGCAGCGGGCGCCGGTCGACCTGACGGTCTTGGCCGCCGACGCGGTGCACGACGCTCGAGCTCTGGCCCCGGGCCGCGAGGTCCGGCTGAGCGCCCTGCACGGCCAACTGGGCGCCGTCGTGGTGCAGGGCGACGAGTCCCGGCTGCGTCAGGTCGTGACCAACCTGGTGGCCAACGCGCTGCGGCACACCCCAGCCGGCTGCCCGATCGAGCTGCTCGTGGGTGTGCAGGGCGGCTCCGGCCTGCTGCAGGTCCGCGACCACGGGCCGGGCATCGCGCCCGAGCAGGTGAGCTCGGTGTTCGAGCGCTTCTTCCGGGCCGACCCGTCACGCGGGCGCGGCCGCGGCGGCGGCTCGGGCCTGGGCTTGGCGATCGTCGCGGCGATCGTCGCGAGCCACCACGGGCAGGTGGGCGTCAGCCAGACGCCCGGCGGCGGGGCCACGTTTCTGGTGCGCCTGCCGCTCGCGGCTGCACCCGTACCGGGTGAGCAGGACAGATTCACAGACAACTCCCAGCCCCACCTCAGTTCCTGACCAACTGCACGCGCTGTGCTGAGGGCAGCCAAGTAGACGGGCGAACGACGAGGGCGGAGATCATGTCCCAGACGAGCGAGCACACACCACACCAGAGCCCGAGCTTGAACGAGCAGCCGACCGCGCAGCTGCCGCCGGTCCAGTGGTTCGGCCCCGAACCGACGTCCGGGTACGGCACGCCCCCGCCGGACGGCCCGGGAGCCGTCGGCGGCCTCGGGAGCGGACCCGGGGGCAGCCGGCCGCGGCGGCGCTACATCGACATGGCGCTGTCGGCGGTGGTCGCAGCGGTCGTCGCCGCGGGGACCACGGCCGTGGTGACCGAGCAGCGCGCGACCCCGACGTCGGCGCCGACGAGCAGCTCCGCGGCCGCCGGGCAGTCGTCGGGCAACCCGGCGGCGGGTACCGGGCCGGGGCCGGTGGCTCCCAGCGCCGGCGCGAACGTGAACTGGACCGGCGTCGCCAACGCGGTCGAGCCGAGCGTCGTGGCGATCTCGGTCAGCTCGAAGTTCGGCCAGGCCGAGGGCTCTGGGGTCATCCTCGACACGGCCGGGCGGGTGCTGACGAACAACCACGTGGTCAGCGGGGTGGGGGCCAACGGGCAGCTCACCGTGACCTTGTCGGACGGCCGCTCGTACGCCGCCAGCATCGTGGGCACCGACCCTTCGACCGACCTGGCCGTGATCATCATGAAGGGCGCGACCAAGCTCACGCCCGCCACGCTCGGCAACTCCGACGCCGTGAAGGTCGGGTCACCGGTCATGGCCGTCGGCAACCCGCTCGGTCTGGCCGGCACCGTGACGACCGGCATCATCAGCGCCCTCGACCGGCCGGTGCTGACCACGAACGAGAATGCACAAACGTCCGGTGCGACGGGCGCCAACGCCGTGGTCACCAACGCCATCCAGACCGATGCCGCCGTCAACCCGGGCAACAGCGGCGGCGCGCTGGTCGACAGCACCGGACGGGTGATCGGGATCCCCTCGTCCATCGCCTCCCTCGGCGCCAGCGCAGGCAACTCACAGTCCGGCAGCATCGGTCTGGGGTTCGCGATCCCGATCAACGAGGCAAAGTCGATCGCCGACCAGCTGATCTCGACCGGCAAGGCCGAGCACCCGTTCCTGGGCGTGAGCCTGAAGGACGGCACGGTGCAGGACGGTTCGGCCACCCGAAACGCAGCTGTTGTGGCTTCGGTGTCACCTGGCACACCGGCGGCCACGGCTGGTCTGCAGCCGGGTGACGCGATCACCCGGGTTAACGGCGAGCCGGTGAACAGCTCGGAGTCGCTGGTGGCTCAGGTCCGCGAGCGCAGCGTCGGTGCGAAGATCGACCTGACGGTGGTTCGTGGCGGCCAGACCCAGCAGATTGCCGTCACCTTGGCCAAGCGTCCGGGCAACTGAGCCCGCCCCGACACCGAGAGCGCCCCCCGAAGAGCGCCCCCACGCCCGCGCCCGCATCGACCCGCCGGGGGTAGGCTCGGCGCTCGTGTCCGTCGGCGAGAGCGCCCCCTCCCCGGCGTCCGGGACCACCCTCGAGGCCGAGCGGGCCTACCTGCGCCGGGCTCGGGCCGAGCTGGCCCGCATGCGCGAGCACACACTGGCACTGTCGGCGCAGGGCGGCGACCCGGTCTCCTCGCAGTACCTCGCCGCCGCGTTGTGGCGCCGCGCGGCCGCCTTGGTCGACGACCCCGCGGCCGCGCCGTTCTTCGGGCGGATCGACCTGTCCGAGCCCCCGGGAGAACGCTGGTACATCGGGCGCCGGCACATCGTGGACCAGAACGGCGACCCCCTGGTCATCGACTGGCGGGCCGAGGTCTCGCGCGCCTTCTACCGAGCGAGCCGGAGCGAGCCGATGGGAGTGCGGCTGCGCCGCCGCTTCGGCCTGGACCGCGGTGCGATCACGGCCTACGAGGACGAGCGGCTCGTCGAGACCGGGAGCGCGGACGCCGAGAGCGCGGACGCCGAGAGCGCCGAGGCCACCCCGGGCGGGCGGCGCAGTGCGATCCTGGCAGCCGAGATCGAACGCCCGCGGATCGGACCGATGCGCGACATCGTCGCCACGATCCAGCCTGAGCAGGACGAGATCGTGCGCGCCGACGTCGCGTTGACGTTGTGCGTCCAGGGGGCTCCCGGGACGGGCAAGACCGCCGTCGGCCTGCACCGCGCCGCCTGGCTGCTGTACGCCTACCGGGAGCGGCTGGCGCGCAGCGGTGTGCTCGTGGTCGGCCCCAGCGCGGCCTTCCTGGAGCACGTCGGGGCCGTGCTGCCGGCCCTCGGTGAGATCGCCGTCGACCACACCACCCTCGAAGCTCTCACCGCGCGGGTTCCGGTGCGCCACGAGGAGTCCGCGAGCGTCGGGGTCCTGAAGGGCGACGCCCGGCTCGCCGCTGTGCTGCAGCGCGCCGTCTGGTCGGCGCTCGGCTCGCCGACCGAGGCGCTCGTGGCACCGCGCGGCTCGCGACGCTGGCGGGTGCCGGCCCACGACGTACGCGAGATCATCGACGAGCTGCGCACGCGCGGGGTGCACTACAACGCTGCCCGGGCGATGCTGACGCAGCGACTGGCGCACGCCGTCCTGCTGCAGCTGGAGGCGGCCGGCGACAGCCCCGACGACCGGGTGCAGGACGCCGTGGCGCGTTCGCGCCCGGTCAAGGCGTACGCGGACTCGCTGTGGCCACGCCTGGACCCCGCCAAGGTCGTCCTGCGGCTGCTGTCGGACGCCGGGGCGCTGGCTGCCGCGGCGCAGGGCATCCTCACCGACGGCGAGCAGCGCCAGCTGCTGTGGGACCGGCCGCCGCGCAGCCTGGCCCGCGCGCCCTGGTCGCCGGCGGACGCCGTCCTGGTCGACGAGGTGGCCGGCATCCTGGACCGCACGCCCAGCCTGGGCCACGTCGTCCTGGACGAGGCGCAGGACCTGTCCCCCATGCAGCTGCGGGCCGTGGGCAGGCGGTGCAGCACCGGGTCGATGACCGTGCTCGGCGACATCGCGCAGGGAACCACGGCGTGGGCCACCCGGTCCTGGGCGCAGTCGCTGGCCCACCTCGGCCAGGGCGACGGACACATCGAGGAGCTGACCCGCGGCTTTCGGGTGCCGTCGGCCGTCATCGACTTCGCCGCCCGCCTGCTGCCCTACATCGCACCCGACCTGGCGCCACCCGTGTCGGTGCGCGACGACCCGGGGCGCCTGGACGTCGTCGTCTCGGTCGACCCGCTCTGGCCGGCCGTGCTCGACGCCGTCCGCGCCGCCCTCGTGCGCGACGGCTCCCTCGCCGTGATCGTGGCCGACGCGGCGCTCGAGGACGCTGCGTCCGTCCTGACCGACGCCGGCCTGGACCACCTGCGGCTCGGGGCCGACCACGAGGACGGCGAACACCGGCTGCACCTGGTAGGCGCGCGCCTGGCCAAGGGTCTGGAGTTCGACCGAGTCGTCGTCGTCGAGCCCGCGGCCATCGCCGCCGCCGAGCCCGACGAGCGTACCGGCCTGCGCCGGCTCTACGTCGTCCTGACCCGGGCGGTCACCGCCCTGACCGTGGTCCACGCCCAGCCGCTGCCCCCCGCCCTCGCTGCGGCGACGCACTGACCCGGCGGCGCATTGACCCGGCGAACGCGAGAGCGCAACTTTCGGGCACTTTCGGCGCCGCAGTGCCCGAAACTTGCGCTCTCGATGCGCGTGGACGTCGCGCGAGCCGGCCGGCGACGCTGTGGGCAACGACGGACGGTGTGGGGTAGGACAAGGCCAAGCCGGCTCAGCTGTCCAGCGTGGCTGCGAGCCACCTCAGCTGCTGCGCCTGATGGTGACCCTGACCGCCCTCGTGCGCGTTGAACGGGTAGACGGCGATCTGCGCCGACCCCCCATAGGCGTGGAAGGCGGCGAAGACGGTCGACGGTGGGCACACGGTGTCTTCCAGCGCCACCGAGAACAGGGCCGGCGCGCTGGCCCGGGCGCCTAGGTGCACCCCATCGACGTAGGACAGCGTCCGGAACACGGCGTCGACCTGGTCGCGATGCGCCCCCAGGTACCGTGCAACCTCGCGGTAGGGGTCGCTGTCGCTGAGCTGCACCCCGTGCCGGATATGGCACAAGAAGGGGATGTCCACCAAAGCCGCAGCCACACCGTCCGCCAGGCCGGCGGCCGCGAGCGCCAACCCCCCGCCCTGGCTGGCGCCAGCGACCGTGATCCGCTGCAGGTCGATCCCCTCGATGGCCTGGATCGCGTCGACGGCCCGCACCGCGTCCGTGATGAGCCGGCGGTAGTAGTACGTCGAGAAATCGCGTACACCGCGGGTCATGAATCCTGGGTGGGAAGGCGCCAACTCGCCCGGACCCGCACCGGACAGGTCCGACGTCTGGCCGGCGCTGCCCCAGGACGACCCCTGACCCCGGGTGTCCATGATCAGGTGGGCGTACCCAGCGGCGACCCACATCAGCCGCTCGTGCGGCAGCCCGCGACCGCCGCCGTACCCGTTGTACTCGACCACCGCGGACAGGGGCTCGCTCCGGTTCGCGGGGCGCAGCAGCCAGGCCTTGATCGGGTCGCCACCAAATCCCGCGAACGTCACGTCCGCAACCTCGACCAGGGGTAGTCCTGCGTCCACCCGCTCGACCCGTAAGGCTAGGTCATGGTGGCGCGCCTGGGCCAAGGTGGTGGCCCAGGTTTGCTCGAAGTCTGCGGGCGGCTGCAGCACCGGGCGGTACTCGCGCAACTGTTCCAGCGGCAGATCGGTGACGGGCACGGTGCTCCTTCACGAGCTCGGCACGGCGACGACGTCGACGGGGCCGTCGGCGTAGATGAGACCAGCCCACTGCTGCGCGGTGAGCTCACCGACCCTGCGGCCAGTGATCCGCACATGGCAATCCTCACCCGGCAGAAGCGTAAGCAACTGCTCGTCGACAGTGGCGTCCGGCAGCCGAGGGTCGGTCTCCGCCAGAACCACGAGGTCACGAACCAGGTCCAGTGCGCGAATCCACAACCGGACGCCGTCCCCGACCTGGCTCTGAACTGTTACCTCGACCCGGACGGTGGGCGTTCCCAGCTCGAGGTCGGGACGCAGCCAGCGCACGCCACGCCGGCCGTCCACGTCGACCACCACGACGTCCGCGTCCCTTGGCAAGGTATCGGCTCCGGGACCCACCACCAGGTGTCCTAGAGCGGGGACCCTCACATCCGCCGTGGTGCGGTCGAGGACCTCGCCGGCGCGGCGCGCCACGGTCACCACGGCCCTATACGCCCACTCCTCAAGCGTGTCGTTGACGAGCGTGAGACGGCCTGCTTCGAGCGCAGTGGGCAACACCGCTCGTGGCGACAGAACCTCCCGCGCGGCGTACCAGGCAAGCTTGCGCCGACCCGCGACATCGAGCACCGACCAGGACAGGGCTGGCCAACAGTCATCGAGCTGCCACCACAAGGCACCGGAGCAGGTGTCGTGCAGGCTGCGAAACCGACCC
>DAIETC010000237.1 GCA_027345905.1 Kineosporiaceae bacterium
TGGACGACCTGCCGCCGCCGGGCTGGCGAGACGCGCAGGGCCGCTCGCTGTCCGCCGCCGGTGCGCGGCGGCTCGCGGCGCTGGCGGCGACGATGCGCACCCTCCGCTCGCGCACCGCCCTGGCGTTGCCCGAGCTCGTCGTCGAGACCGAGCGGGCCCTGCTGCTCGACATCGAAGTCGCCAGCCGACCCGGCGTGCGTCCCGGCGCCGCCCGCGCACATCTGGACGCGCTGTGCCAGGTGGCCAGCGACTTCGCCGCCAGCGCGCAGCGACCCACGCTGGGGGCGTTCCTGGCCTGGTTGGAGGCCGCCCAAGAACACGAGCGGGGGCTCGAGCCCGGGCAGGTCGAGGTCGACGCCGAGGCGGTGCAGCTGATGACCGTGCACGGCGCGAAGGGCCTGGAGTGGGACGTCGTCGCGATCCCCGGCCTGGTCGAGGGCACCTTTCCCGCCCACCGCGCCCGCGCACGGCACGGGCCGGACGGCTGGCAGGTGGGGGAGGTGACCGACACCGCCTGGCTCGGGTCGCTCGGATCAGTGCCGCACGAGCTGCGCGGGGACGCTGACGGGCTGCCCGACCTGCGGTGGGAAGCCATCGCCGAGCAGCCGGACGTCGCCACTGCCGTGGACGACTTCGCCGCGCGCGCAGGTCGGCATGAGCTCGCCGAGGAACGGCGCCTGGCCTACGTCGCCCTGACCCGCGCCCGGCGTGAGCTGCTGCTCACGACCCACGTCTGGGCCGATGGCTCCACGCCTCGGGTCGAGTCCCGGTTCGTCACCGAGCTGCGCGCCTGCCCAACCGTCGACTGCTCGCCCGCGCCGGCGCTGCCCGGGCCGGACGCCGTCAACCCGCGCACTGCCGTGGCCCGCACCGCCGCGTGGCCGAACGACCCGCTCGGACATCGTCGCGCACCTGTCGAGGCCGGCGCGGCCCGGGTGCGCGCCGCCCACGCCGACCTTGCGGACGGTGCCACCGCGGCGCAGTCGTCGACCCAGCCCACACCCCAGTCGCTGGGCTGGGAGCGCGAGGCCCGCATCCTGTTGGCCGAACGCGACCGCGAGGCGTGCCGTGAGCTGGGCGTGTCCTTGCCGTCCCACGTGTCCGCCTCACGACTGGTGCAGCTGGCCGGCGACCCGCAGTCGCTCGCGCTGCACCTGCGCCGGCCGATGCCGCGCAAACCCGACCCGGCGGCGCGGCGCGGCACCGCCTTCCACGCCTGGGTCGAGCAGCAGCTGGGGGTCAGCGCGATGCTGGACGTGCTCGAGCTGCCCGGGGCCGCCGACGAGCGGGCGGCGCCTGACGCAGTCCTGGCCGATTTGCAGCGCAACTTCCTGGCCAGCGAGTGGGCCGAGCGCGAGGTGGTCGCCGTCGAGGTCGCGATCGAGACCCCCATCGACGGCACCGTCGTGCGGGGTCGCGTCGACGCGGTCTTCGCCCGCCCGGACGGCGGGGTGGACGTCGTGGACTGGAAGACCGGCGCCGTGCCGCACGGGCCCGAGGCCGCCGCCCGCGCCGTCCAGCTCGCCGCCTATCGCCTGGGCTGGTCGAGGTTGCACGCAGTGCCGCTGGACCGGGTGGGTGCCGCCTTCTTCTACGCCACCACTGGCCGAACCGTGCGCCCGGTGGACCTGCTCGACGAGGCCGGACTGGTCGCTTTGCTGCGCGGCCTCGACACGGTCGGCTGAACCGCTCAGGCGCTGGGCGGCGCCACCCGCTCGGCCAGCTCGGTCAGCGCAGCGGTGGCCTGCTCGACGACGACGTCGTCGTCCGCCGCGACCGCTCCCAGCAGCCAGCGGGCGAACGCCAGCTCGCCGGCCAGCTGCGCCCGCTGCAGCAGGTGGCGGTCCGGCTGCTCCGAGCGGGCCATGGCGTAGGACTCGAGCACCGCGTCGAGGGCGTCACTGTCGGCACCGACGGCCACCCACGCCAGGTCGTCCGCCGGGTCGGCCACGCGCGCCTCGCCCCAGTCGATGATCCCGGTGACGTGGCCGTCCTCGACGAGCACGTGCTCAGCGGCCAGGTCGCCGTGTACCGGTGTCGCGGCGAAGCGCCAGTGCGACACCTGCTCGAGCGCCTTCTCCCAGCGGGTCAGCAGCGCGGCGGGCACCTTGCCGGTGGCGGCCGCACGGTCGACGTCGGACAGCCGACGTTGCCGGTACTCCTCGGCGGTGTACGTCGGCGCACCGGCCTCCTCGAACAGCTCCGGCGGTAGGTCGTGCAGGGCGGCCAGGACCTTGCCGAGCTCCGGGGCCAGGCCGGCGCCGGGAGTCAGCTCGCCGGGGTGCAACGGTGACCCAGGCAGGTAGGGATAGACGACGCACCGTCCGCCCTCGGCCAGGTCGCAGTGCCCGGCCGGTTGCGGCACCGCGACCGTCAGCCGGGAGGCCAGGCGCGGCAGCAGCCGCTCCTCGACGTCGACCATCGCCGACGCGGCGGCCCGGCGAGGGGCGCGGACCACCCAGCGCCGTTGCAGCGTGTCGTCCACGATGGCGACGTCGAAGTCCATCCCGTCCAGCTGCGCGGCACTGACGGCGACCGGGTCGAGCCCGCGGACGGCGGCGCTGGCCAACGCGGCCAGGGTGAGGGCGGATCGGGTCACCGGAGCAGTCACCGGCTCACCGTATGCGACCGTGCCAGTTTCGACGCGATCCGGGGGCGGTGGGACGAATCGGCCCGCAGCGCCGGACCATGTGACGGGTCCTACGGTGGGCGCCGTGACCTCGGTCCCTCCAGTTGGGCTGCCCAGCCTGCCGCTCGCGCGTTCGGGCATCGACCGCGCGACGCACCGGCGTACCGATGACCTGCTGCCCAGGTTGCTGGCCGACCCGGCAACCCGGGTGCTCGCCGTGAGCGCCGGTCGCGCCACACCTGCCCTCGCCGCTGTGGACCGCGCCGGTGCCGACGAGGTGCGGCTGCGGCTTCGGCCCCCCGAGCCCGCGGACGAGCACCGCCTCGCCGTGTTCTTGGGCACCGACGACGACGGCACCGAGCACGTCGCGGTCGGGGTCGAGCACCAGACGCCGGGGGAACAGCCGCCGGGGGACTGGGCGGGGCTGCGCGAGCTCGGTGCCCTGCTTGGGGCCCGCGACGTCGGGCTGCTGACCCAGGCGGTCGCGCTGCTGGCCTGGCACGGGGCACACACGCACTGCCCGCGCTGCGGGGCGCCGACACGCGTCGTCCTGGCGGGGCATGCGCGGCACTGCGACGCTGACGGCAGCGACCACTACCCGCGCACCGACCCGGCGGTGATCATGACGGTGGTGGACGCCGACGACCGGTTGCTGCTCGGGCATCAGGCCAGCTGGGCGCCGGGCCGGTTCTCGGCGCTGGCCGGGTTCGTCGAACCCGGCGAGCCGCTCGAGGCGGCCGTGCGCCGCGAGGTGCTCGAGGAGTGCGGGATCAGCGTCGACGAGGT
>DAIETC010000251.1 GCA_027345905.1 Kineosporiaceae bacterium
CTTGCCGGGCTCGGGCGAGCTGGCGAGCCGCACCCCCAGACCCGCAGCAGCGAAGAACCGGCTCATGAAGTCCGCCGTCGAGATCAGCGTCTTACTCGGCACGCAGTCGGTCAGCACCGCGGCGCCGCCCAGCCCATCGCGGTCCACGACCGTCACCTCGGCGCCCAGCTGGGCTGCGACCAGGGCGCCCTCGTATCCTCCCGGGCCTCCCCCGAGGACGACGACGCGCTGCGCTGCGGGGGGCACGCGGCCATCAAAGCACGCCCTAACCTGTGCGTCATGGCCCTGTACGCCGCCTACGGCACCAACCTGGACAGCCGGCAGATGCTGCGGCGTGCACCGCACTCGCCCCAGCGCGGCAACGGCTGGCTGGTCGGCTGGCGGCTGACGTTCGGTGGCGAGGACCTGGGCTGGGAGGGTTCGCTGGCCACCGTCGTCGAGGACCCGCTGGAGCAGGTGTACATCGGCCTGTACGACGTCCCGGCGGCCGACGAGGCCAGGTTGGACGAGTGGGAGGGCCTGCACCTTGGCCTGTACCGCAAGATCCGCGTGCGGGTGCACACCCTGGACGGCGAGGAGCTGGCGTGGGTCTATGTCCTGGACGGCTACGAGGGCGGCCTGCCGTCATCGCGCTACCTGGGCCAGCTCGCCGACGCCGCCGGGGCCGCTGGCGCACCGGACGACTACGTGCGCGCCCTGCGCTCGCGCCCGTGCCGCTTCGCCGACTGAGCACCACGACCGGTCATCGTCAGTTCACCAGCGCGCCACCGCACACTCTGGCCTGGCGTCACCTGCCCAGATAGCCTGCGCCCATACAGCGCTGGCCCCATGCCAACGCGTATCGACCCGGAGGTGCCTCGTGCGTCGCAGACCTACGCGTGCTGCCGTCACCGTCGCCGTGCTGTCGGCCGGCCTGCTCACCACCTCCTGCGCTCCACCGGCGAAGCAGGCAACCGGCGAGGCCGCGAAGAGCGCGACTGCCACCAGCGCCCAGGCCTTCGGCGGCCTCGACAAGCTCGTGGCCGCGGCCAAGGCGGAGGGCCAGCTGAATGTGATTGCCCTGCCGCCGGACTGGGCCAACTACGGCGAGATCATCACGGCCTTCAAGGCCAAGTACGGGATCACGGTGAACTCGGCACAGCCCGACGGGTCGAGCCAGGACGAGATCAACGCCGCGAACCAGCTGAAGGGCCAGAGCAAGGCGCCGGACGTGTTCGACCTGGGCCAGGCGGTCGCCTCGGCGAACACCGCGATGTTCGCGCCCTACAAGGTCGCGACGTTCGACCAGGTGCCCGCTGCGCTGAAGGACCCGAACGGCACCTGGGTCAACGACTACGGCGGGTACATGTCGATCGGCTTCGACACCTCCAAGGTCCCCACCCCGACGACCGTCAAGGACCTGTTGGGCCCAGCGTTCAAGGGCAAGGTGGCCCTGAACGGCGACCCGACCCAGGCGGGTGCCGCGTTCGCCGGCGTGGTCATGGCCGCGCTGGGCAACGGCGGCTCGGCCGACGACATCAGCAAAGGCGTCGACTTCTTCGCCCAGCTGAAGAAGGCCGGGAACTTCCTGCCCGTCGACCCGACCCCGGCCACCATCCAGTCCGGGCAGACCCCGGTGGTCATCGACTGGGACTACCTCAACGTCGGTCAGGGCACCAAGCTCAAGGGCACGTTGGACTGGAAGACCGTCGTACCACAGAACGCGGTCGTCGGCGGCTACTACGTGCAGGCGATCAACAAGGACGCGCCACACCCCGCGGCCGCGCGGCTGTGGGAGGAGTTCCTGTACTCCGATGAGGGCCAGAACCTGTGGCTCAAGGGCGGCGCCCGTCCCGTGCGTCAGGATGCCATGCAGCAGGCCGGCACCCTCGACAAGGCCGCGTTCGCCGCCCTGCCGCCCGTCAGTGGGTCGCCCGTGTTCCTCACCCAAGCGCAGAGCGACAAGGCGAAGGAGTACCTCACCGCCAACTGGCGGGGGGCCATCGGGTGAGGTTCGCGCACCGCCTGCGGGGCGGCGCCTGGCTGGGCCTGGCGCCGTTCCTGCTCTTCATCGCGATCTTCCTGCTCACGCCGACGCTGGTGGTCGTGGTCGGAGCCTTCCTCGACGACTCCGGCCGGCCCACACTCGACAACCTCCGCTCGCTCCTGCAGGGCTACGTCGTCGATGCGCTGGTGTCGACCCTCGAGCTGTCGATCGGCACGGCCGTGGTCGGTGCCGTCATCGGCGCCGTGCTGTCGTACGCCGTGGCCACCGCTGCGCCCGAGGGGGCGCTGCGCCGTACCGTGACCGCCGGCTGCGCCGTGCTCGCGCAGTTCGGCGGCGTCACCCTGGCCTTCGCCTTTCTCGCGACCGTCGGCGCGCAAGGCTTCATCACCCTGTTCCTGGCCCAACACCTGGCCATCGCGGTCCCGGGCGACCTGCTGTACGGCCTCGGCGGCCTAGGTCTGGTCTACACCTACTTCCAGATTCCCTTGATGGTGATCGTCTTCCTGCCCGCCCTCGAAGGGCTGCGGCCGCAGTGGCGCGAGGCCGCCGAGAGCCTCGGCAGCTCGACGTGGCAGTTCTGGCGGCACGTCGCAGGGCCCATCCTGTTGCCCTCCTTCCTCGGTTCCACCCTGCTGCTGTTCGCGAACGCCTTCGCCGCCTACGCGACCGCGGCGGCGCTGGTGAGCCAGGGGGCGCCCATCCTGCCGCTCGTCGTGCGGGCCACCTTCACCAGCGAGGTGGTGCTGGGCCAGGCGAACGTGGGCAAGGCGCTGGCCCTTTCCATGGTCGTCGTAGTGGCACTGGTCATGGCCGCCTACGCCTGGCTGCAGCGGCGCACCTCCCGCTGGATCGGCTGATGGTCGGCCACCAGCGCTCCCGCGCGCGCAAGCAGGCAGCCTTGCGGTGGGCGGTCCTGAGCGTGCTCGGTGCCTTCTTCCTCCTGCCGCTGATCGGCATGCTGGAGTTCACCACCCGGGCCCCCGGGGGCGGGCGCTCGCTGAAGGTGTGGCGCACGGTCGCCGACCTGCCCCGGTTGCGGGGCGAGTACCCCGAGCTGTGGGCCGGACTGCAGGCCTCGGCCGCCCTCGTCGCCCTGACCGTCGTCCTGATGCTCGTGCTGCTCGTGCCCACGATGATCTGGGTGCGGCTGCGCCTGCCGCGGCTGCGGCGTCCGATCGAGTTCGTCTGTCTCTTGCCCCTGACCATCCCGGTCATCGTGCTGGTCGTCGGGCTGGCACCCGTCTACGCCTGGGTGACGTACCTGCTCGGGGAGTCCTCGGCGTGGCTGTCCTTCGCTTACACGGTGCTCGTGCTGCCCTACAGCTATCGCGCCCTGGACGCCGGACTGTCCGCGATCGACGTGCGCACCCTTTCGGAGGCCGCCCGCAGCCTGGGCGCGAGCTGGCCCCGGGTAATGGTCGCGGTCATCGTGCCCAACCTGCGCACCGCCGTGCTGTCGGCCACCTTCCTGAGCGTGGCGTTGGTGCTCGGGGAGTTCACCATCGCCTCCCTGCTCAACCGGGACAACCTGCAGGTGGGCATCAACCTGCTGGGCAAGCGCGACGCGCAGGTCGCGGTAGCCGTCTCCTTCGCCGCGCTGGCACTCGCCTTCGTCCTGCTCGTGGCGCTCTCGCTGGCAGGCCGGGGCACGCCACGGACCCCGCTCGTGAAGGAGTCCCGGTGAAAGCCCCCGGCCGCCCCGGGGTGGCGGTCGAGCTGCAGGGACTGCGGCGCAGCTACGGGCAGGTCCGGGCGCTGGACGGGCTCGACCTGCAGCTGGCCCCGGGTGAGCTGGTCGCCCTGCTGGGCCCCTCCGGCTGCGGCAAGACCACGGCCCTTCGCCTGCTCGCGGGGCTGGAGGACGCCGACTCCGGGCGCGTCGTGGTCGACGGCCGCGACATCACCGCGGTGCCGGCGAACAAGCGGGACATGGGCATGGTGTTCCAGGCCTACAGCCTGTTCCCGCACCTGACCGCCCAGGAGAACGTCGCCTTCGGGCTGCAGCTGCGCGGGGTGAGCGGCGGTCAGCGGCGCCGACGCGCCGGCGAGATGCTCGAGCTGGTGGGCCTGTCACGACAGGCGGACCGCTACGCCCACCAGCTTTCCGGCGGTCAGCAGCAACGGGTGGCGTTGGCCCGTGCGCTCGCCATCGAACCCCAGGTGCTGCTGCTGGACGAGCCGCTGTCCGCCCTGGACGCCAAGGTGCGCGCCCAGCTGCGCGACGAGGTGCGGCGCATCCAGCTGGACGTGGGCGCCACGACGTTGTTCGTCACGCACGACCAGGAGGAGGCTCTGGCGGTCGCCGACCGGGTGGGGGTGATGCGCGCCGGCCAGCTGGAGCAGGTCGGCACACCGAGCGAGGTCTACAACGGCCCGCGCACCGCGTTCGTCGCCGAGTTCGTGGGGCTGACCAACCGTTTGGCCGGCGAGGCAGTGGACGGCGCAGCGCAGGTGCTGGGCGCCCGGCTGCCGCTGCTGCCCGGCTCGCCGACGTCCGGGCCGGTGCTTGTCCTGGTGCGCCCCGAGTCGATCGACGTACTGGCGACGCCAGATGGCAGTGGCGAGGTCGTGGCGGTCAGCTTTTTGGGGCCGGCCGGCCGGGTGCAGGTGCGCACCCCCAAGGACGGGGTCGTCCTGGCCCAGGTGCCCACCGACACCGTTCCGGGACTGCGCCCGGGCGCTCGGGTCAGTCTGCGCGTGCGGCCGGTTGCGGCGCTCGCGGTGCCACGACCCTGAGCCGGCACCTGGTCAGGGCGTGCTGTCGCCACGGTGGGTCGCCCGGCCGATCATCCGGGCCAGCGGCGAAGGGGCAGGGCCGCTCTGGCGCCGGATCCGCTCGTCCAGGTCGAGCTCGCTGAGCAGCCGTTTGGCCGCAGCGAGCAACGCGAAGTTCAGCTCGCTGCGCACCGGGTCGTCGTCGGCCAGCACCATGTCGGTGAGCCGGGCTCGCGCCTCGAGCAGCCCCTCCAGCGCCTGACGCAGCTCGTCGATCTCGGCTGGTTGCTCGCGGTGGGGCTGCGCGTCGGCGTGCACCAGCCGCCCGAAGGCCCGCAGCCCGGTCGCGAACTCGTGCAGCGCGACGGCAACCGCCGCGCGCAGGGCGTGGCCGACATCGTCGTCCGGCCAGGTGCCGGCGCGCACGGCGTCCAGGATTGACCGGAACATGCTGCGGACCGTGATCGCCGAGTGCTCCAGCGCCTCCATCCCCTGACGCAGCCCCGGCCCGCGATCGACGGTCCCCACTGCCCGAAGGTTCAGCCGCCTGCTCTCTTCGGCGCGCTGCAGGGCCGTGCCGACGCCGGGCAGGTCATGGGTGAGCCGGCGGGCGTCGTCCATCCAGCCCGACGCGTGGTCGGCGAGCGCCGCAGAGTCGGTTTCGGGGCGGGCGAGCTGGTCGCCCGCCTTGTCGAGCAGCCCCGCCAGAGCGTCGGCGACGGCGTCAAGTGCGCTGCCGGCGTCCTGCGCTCGCACCTTGGGCGGGAAGAGCAGGTTCGAGGCGACACCGACGCCCGCGCCGACCAGGGTCTCGGTGATCCGCTGCCAGGCCGCCGACTCCGCCGCCAGCGACCCCACGCCCATGACCAGCATCGCGCTGATCGGCACCTCGACCAGGTTCGAGCCGAGCCGCAGCACCTGACCGACCACGATCGAGACCGCGATGACGATGCCCAGGCTCCACCAGGTCAGCTGCACCGCCGCCGAGAA
>DAIETC010000259.1 GCA_027345905.1 Kineosporiaceae bacterium
CTTGCCGCGCATCCGCTGGTAGCGGGCGATCAGGTCGGGGTGGGTGTAGGAGAACACGTGGCCGACGTGCAGGCTGCCCGAGACGGTCGGGGGAGGGGTGTCGATCGAGTACACCTGCTCGCGGGTGGCGGTGCGGTCGAAGGCGTAGGTGCCCTGCTCGCGCCATACCGCGCCCCACTTGGCCTCCAGGCCGTCCAGGGACGGCGTGTCGGGCACGGTGCGGGCGGTGGTGGGGGCGCTGGTCTGCATGACCCGATCCTCCCAGACCGGCGCCACCGGATTCTGCCCGCCGTAACGGCGGGCAGAAGTCCCGGACTGCGTGGGTGCTGAGCACGGCCGCCGCCGCGAGAACCGACTTCTGCCCGCCGTTGTGGTCGCGGTAGCCTGGTGGCACAGGCGTCGACCCGGCCATCACCGGTGAGCCTTCCGGAAGAACGGGGCCGTACGCCCTCACTAGAACCGGAACGGGTGGCCCGTCACAGCCGCAACGAAGTGGCCTCGAACGTTGGGGCAAGCGAGGTGGTACCGCGGTGCCGTCCGGTCCGACCGGGCGACGTCGTCCTCGTGGTCAGCGATTGCATGATCACGAAGGGACGAGGGCCATGAGCTACCCGAAGGCCGGTGCCGGACCGAGCGGGACACCAGGTGCAGCCGCCGGCGAGGTCGTCGCCAGCCCGAGCTTCCCGGCTGTCGAGGAGCGGGTCCAGCGCTTGTGGGCGGCCGACCACACCTTCGCCGCCAGCATCGCGAACCGGCCGGCGGGTGAGAACGGCAGCAACGAGTTCGTCTTCTACGACGGGCCCCCGTTCGCCAATGGGCTGCCGCACTACGGTCACCTGCTGACCGGCTACGTCAAGGACGTGGTTCCCCGCTACCAGACGATGCGCGGGCGCCGGGTCGAGCGCCGCTTCGGCTGGGACTGCCACGGCCTGCCCGCCGAGGTCGAGGCAGAGCGGCAGCTCGGCATCACGCACAAGTCCGAGATCGACGCCATGGGCGTCGAGACCTTCAACGACGTGTGCCGCTCGTCGGTGCTGACCTACACCAAGGACTGGGAGGAGTACGTCAACCGCCAGGCCCGGTGGGTGGACTTCGAGAACGACTACAAGACCCTCGACACCGACTACATGGAGTCGGTGATGTGGGCGTTCAAGTCGTTGTGGGACAAGGGTTTGATCTACGAGGGCTTTCGCGTGCTCGCCTACTGCTGGCGCTGCGAGACCCCGTTGAGCAACACCGAGACACGCATGGACGACGTCTACCGCCAGCGCCAGGATCCTGCCGTCACCGTGGGCTTGCGCCTCGAGACCGGCGAGTACGCGCTGATCTGGACGACCACCCCGTGGACGCTGCCGAGCAACCTGGCGGCCGCCGTCAACCGTGACATCGAGTACGTCGTGGTCACCGGCCCGGCGCAGGGCGCCTTCGCTGGCGAGAAGCTGGTGCTCGCCGCCGACCGGCTGGGCCATTACGAGCGCGAGCTGGGGCTGCGTGACGTCGCGGACGCCCAGGCCCAGGGGCGCCTGGTGCAGCACCTGACCGGCGCGGACCTGCTGGGGCGGCGCTACACCCCGCCGTTCGACTTCTTCGCCGGGCGCGCGAACGCCCACCGGGTGCTCGAGGCGGACTACGTCACCACCGACGAGGGCACCGGCATCGTCCACATCGCCCCCGCCTTCGGCGAGGAGGACAAGGTCGTCACCGACGCCGCCGGCATCGAGCCGGTGGTGCCCGTCGACGGTCGCGGCGAGTTCACCGCCGACGTGCCCCCCTACGCCGGGATGCACGTCTTCGAGGCCAACAAGGTCATCGCCCGGGACCTGAAACAAGCCGGGTTGCTGCTGCGTTTGGAGACCTACGACCACCCGTACCCGCACTGCTGGCGCTGCGACAACCCGCTGATCTACCGCGCGGTGTCCAGCTGGTTCGTCAAGGTCACCGCGTTCAAGGACCGGATGGGCGAGCTGAACCAGCAGATCCGGTGGGTGCCCGAGCACGTCAGGGACGGTTCGTTCGGCAAGTGGCTGGCCAACGCGCGGGACTGGTCGATCAGCCGCAGCCGGTACTGGGGCAGCCCGATCCCGGTCTGGACCAGCGACGACCCGGCCCACCCGCGGGTCGACGTGTACGGCTCGCTGGACGAGCTGGAGCGTGACTTCGGCGTCCGGGTCACCGACCTGCACCGCCCGCATGTCGACGAGCTGACCCGGCCCAACCCCGACGACCCGACCGGCCGCAGCACCATGCGCCGGGTGCCCGAGGTGCTCGACTGCTGGTTCGAGTCCGGGTCGATGCCGTTCGCCCAGGTGCACTACCCGTTCGAGAACAAGGACTGGTTCGAGCACCACTACCCGGGCGACTTCATCGTCGAGTACATCGGCCAGACCCGAGGCTGGTTCTACACCATGCACGTGCTGGCGACCGCGCTGTTCGACCGGCCCGCCTTTCACGCCTGTATGAGCCACGGCATCCTGCTCGGCGACGACGGGCGCAAGATGAGCAAGAGCCTGCGCAACTACCCCGACGTGCGCGAGGTCTTCGACCGTGACGGCTCGGACGCGATGCGCTGGTTCTTGATGAGCTCACCGGTGCTGCGCGGCGGCAACCTGGTCGTCACCGAGCGCGGCATCCGCGACGGCGTCCGCCAGGTGCTCATCCCGCTGTGGAACGCGTGGTACTTCTTCTCCCTGTACGCCAACGCTTTCGACGGCGGCAAGGGGTACGACGCGAGGTGGTCGACCGGTTCCACCGACGTCCTCGACCGGTACCTGCTCGCGAAGCTGCACCGTCTGGTCGCCGACGCCCAGAGCCAGCTCGACGAGTACGACGTCAGCGGGGCCTGCGGTTCGGTGCGCGACTTCCTGGACGTGCTCACCAACTGGTACATCCGCCGTTCGCGCGAGCGGTTCTGGGGCGAGGACGACACCGCCGCGTTCGACACGCTGCACACGGCGCTGGAGGTGCTGACCCGCGTCGCGGCGCCGCTGCTGCCGCTGGTGGCCGAGGAGATCTGGCGGGGGCTGACCGGCGGGCGCAGCGTGCACCTGAGCGACTGGCCGGACGCCACCGACCTGCCTGCGGACGACGCACTGGTCGCCACGATGGACCGGGCCCGCGAGGTGTGCTCCACGGTGCTCGGGCTGCGCAAGGCGCAGGGGCTGCGGGTGCGCCTGCCGCTGCAGTCGGTGACCGTCGTCAGCGCGCAGGCGGGCGACCTGGAGGC
>DAIETC010000263.1 GCA_027345905.1 Kineosporiaceae bacterium
CTGCTGCACGTGGTGGGCTGGGGGGTGCTCATCGGCATGGTCGCCCCGCGGCAGTACCAGGTCGGCCCGCACCAGGTCTTCGGTATCGGGCTCGGCCTGACCGCCTACACCTTGGGTATGCGGCACGCCTTCGACGCCGACCACATCGCGGCGATCGACAACACCACCCGCAAGCTCATGGCCGAGGGCAAGCGACCGCTCTCGGTCGGCTTCTGGTTCTCCCTCGGCCACTCCTCCATCGTGTTCGCGCTGTGCCTGCTCCTCGCCTTCGGCGTGCGCGCCCTCGCCGGCCAGGTGGAAGGCGGACGGCTGCAGAGCACCACGGGTCTGATCGGCACCGGCATCTCCGGGGCGTTTTTGTACCTCATCGGCATCCTCAACCTCGTAGTCCTGGTCGGCATCCTCAAGGTCTTCGCCCAGATGCGCCGCGGCGCGTTCGACGAGGCGGCGCTGGAGGACCAGCTGGCCAACCGGGGGCTGATGAACCGGATCCTCGGCGGCGCGACCAAGGCCGTGCGCAAGGGCTGGCACATGTACCCGGTGGGCCTGCTGTTCGGGCTGGGGTTCGACACGGCGACCGAGGTCGGACTGCTCGTGCTCGCCGGCGGAGCCGCCGCCTTCACGCTGCCCTGGTACGCGATCTTGACCCTGCCGATCCTGTTCGCGGCGGGTATGAGCCTGCTCGACACCGCGGACGGTTGCTTCATGAACTTCGCCTACGGCTGGGCGTTCTCCAAGCCGGTGCGCAAGGTGTACTACAACATCACGATCACCGGGCTCTCGGTAGCCGTAGCGCTGATCGTGGGCACCATCGAGCTGGTGTCCATCCTGACCCTCAAGCTGGGCATCACCAGTGGCCCGCTTGCGGTGATCGGCAACCTGAACCTGAACCTGGTCGGCTACGCCATCGTGGGCCTGTTCGTGCTGACCTGGGTCGTGGCGCTGCTCGTCTGGAGGTTCGCCCGCATCGAGGAGAAGTGGTCGGCGGGCATGTCCGGCGCGGCCGAGCGCAAAGCCAGCTGACCGACGTCCGGACCCAAGTCCCTCGCGCGCCCCAGTCCCTCGCGCACCCAGCGGCACGGCGCGAGATCGCAACTTCTGGGCACTTTTGGCCCCGAAGTGCCCAGAAGTTGCGATCTCGCCGGGGTCAGGGCTCGGGAATGACCAGCAGCGAGCGCGCCTGGTCGCCGGCGTCGGCGAGCAGCGCCACGAGCGAGCCGTCGGGCGCGAACCCGGCCACCGGCTGGTCGCCGACCGCTGAGGGCGGCACTGGCTGGCCGAAGCGCAGCCGGCTCACCTCGTCCGCGCTCAGCTCACGTGCCGCGAACGCCGTGCGGGCGGCGTCGGCCATCGGCACGACCTCGAAGCGCTCGGCGAGCTGTTCGAGAGTGCGAGCCTTCGCCAGTGTGTAGGGGCCGACGGTCGTACGTCGCAGCGCGCTCAGGTGCCCGCCGACGCCCAGTGCGGCACCGAGGTCTCTGGCCAGGGCCCGCACGTACGTACCCGAGCTCACCTGCACCTCGACATCCAGGTCCAGATAGCCGTCCTGGAGGCGACTGGCCAGGACGTCGAAGCGGTGCACCGTGACCGGCCGAGGGGGCAGCTCGACCAGCTCGCCGGCGCGCACCCGGGCGTGCGCGCGCCGCCCGCCGATCTTGATCGCGCTCACCGTGCTCGGCACCTGGTCGATCGCCCCGGTCAGCGCGCGGACGCCGGCCACGACCTGTTCGTGACGCAGTCCCGAGACCTCGGCGCGGGTGAGCACCTCGCCCTGAGCGTCGTCAGAGACGGTGGACGCACCGAGCCGGATCGTGGCGCGGTAGGTCTTGTCGGCGCCGACGAGGTACGTCAGCAGTCGTGTGGCCCGCCCCACCCCCAGCACCAGCACCCCGGTCGCCGCCGGGTCGAGGGTGCCGGCGTGCCCGACACGCCGGGTGTCAGCCAGCCGCCGCACCCGTGCCACGACGTCGTGACTGGTCAGCCCGAGGGGCTTGTCGACGATGACCAGCCCGTCCTGCGCGCTCGGGGCGGCCCGGCTCACGGCCGAAGCGGGACGTCGTCCGGGCCGGGCTCGTCCTCCGGGCCGGTCTCGTCCTCCGGGCCGGCCGGCGTCCTGTACGGGTCGGGATCGCCTGCGAAGGTCCGGCCGGCGGCCAGGGCCGCCAGCTCGGCGTCCCGAGCGAAGGTCTGGGCGAGCAGGCCCTCCAGGTGAGCGGCGCCCTGCGGCAAGGCGTCCGCGATGAACTCCAGCGACGGGGTCAGCCGGATGCCGATGCCCCGGCCGATCTCGCGACGAACCACCCCCTTGGCGCTGTCCAGAGCGGCCGCGGTGCCGGCCCGCTCGTCGTCCGAGCCGAGCACCGTGTAGAAGACGGTCGCGTGCTGCAGGTCGCCGGTGACCCGGACGTCGGTCACCGTGACGAAGCCGAGCCGCGGGTCCTTCACCCGACGCTCGAGGGTCTCGGCGACGATAACCTGGATGCGTTCGGCGACCTTGCGGGCGCGCGGGTGGTCGATCATGAGGGCTTCCTTTGCAGCTGTTAGGGCCACTGGGGCACCCCGCGGCCTTCACACGGCAACGGGGGCACCCAGTGGCCAGCGGGATGGCCACTGGGGCACCCCGCGGCCTGCACATGGCCACTGGGGCACCCCGCGGCCTGCGTCAGACGCGCGGCTTCTCGCGCATCTCGAAGGTCTCGATGACATCCTCGACCTGGATGTCGTTGAACGAACCCAGGTTGATGCCGCACTCGTACCCCTCGCGAACCTCCGTGACGTCGTCCTTGAACCGGCGCAGCCCGCTGATCTCGATGTTCTCGGCGATGACCGCCCCGCCACGCACGATCTTGGCGCGCGTGCCACGGCGGATCTCACCGGTTCGCACCAGCGAGCCGGCGACGTTGCCGAACTTGCTGGACTTGAAGACCTCGCGCACCTCGGCGCTTCCGAGCTGCACCTCCTCGTACTCCGGCTTGAGCATGCCCTTCAGGGCGGCCTCGACCTCGTCGATGGCCTGGTAGATGACCGAGTAGTGCCGGATGTCGACGCCCTCGCGCTCGGCCAGCTCACCGACGCGTTCGGCCGGCTTGACGTTGAACCCGATGATCACCGCGCTGTCGACGGTGGCCAGGTTGACGTCGTTCTGGGTGATCGCGCCGACCCC
>DAIETC010000271.1 GCA_027345905.1 Kineosporiaceae bacterium
TCGGTGAGCACCAGCGCGCCGAGGGGTCCGTCAATGCGCCGTCCCGTGGCCTGCTTGACGTAGGCCAGCGCGGGCATGACCACGAGCGCGGCCGCACTGACGGCGATCCCCGCAGGGCTCGTGTCGGGTCGGCTGGCCGTCACCAGGCTGTGGATGCCGTCCACGGTCAGATATCCAGCGAGGGCAAAGAACGTGACGGCGAGGGCGCGAAGCGCCCGCCGCTCCCGCTCCTCGTCCGCCGCGCGGCCAGCCAGCGCGGCCCGCAGCCGGCTGAGCACGATGAGCGCCGAGACGACTTCGATGCCAGAGTCCAGCCCGAAACCGGTGAGCGCCACGGAGCCGGCGAGCAGGCCGCTCACCACGGCGACGCCGGCCTCGACGGCGTTCCATCCGACGGTCACCGCTTCGAGGCGCCGCGCCCGCTGAACAGGGCTCGGTGACGCGGCAAGGCTCACGGGTGGGCGGCGTGCTCGTGGTCGCGGTGGTTGGCCGGCTCGAGCTGGAACGTGCAGTGCTCGACGTCGAAATGCCCGGCCAGGCACTCGGCAAGCCGGTCGAGCACCCGGGCACCACCACCGTCGGCCAGCACCTCGTCGACGGCGACGACGTGCGCAGAAAGGACCGGGACGCCGCTCGTGATGGTCCAGGCGTGCAGGTCGTGCACATCGAGCACCCCCGGGGTCTCCCGGATGTGGTCGCGGACCTCGTTCAGGTCGACATGCTTCGGGGTCGCTTCGAGCAGCACGTCAACGGCATCGCGAAGCAGCTTGACGGTGCGGGGCAGGATCAACGCGCCGATGAGGATCGACGCCAGCGCGTCTGCCCGCTCAGAGCCCGTGCCGGCGATGACCGCCGCAGCGCCGAGCACCGCGGCGGCGCCGAGCAGGTCGGAGAGCACCTCGAGGAACGCCCCACGGACGTTCAAGCTCTCGGCCTGGCCGCGTCGAAGCAGCGCCAGGCTGGCGGCGTTGCCAGCCAGGGCGATGATCCCGAAGACGACCATCAACGATGGTGTCGAAGTCTCGGGGTGGGCCAGCCGGCGGGCTGCCTCGATGAGGATGAAGGCGCCGACGCCGAACAGCAGCACAGCGTTGACCACCGCGGCAAGGATCTCCGCTCGTTGGTACCCGAAGGTACGCGTCTCGCTGGTCGGCCGGCCGGCGAACCACACCGCCAGGAGGGACAGCCCGATCCCCGCGGCGTCGGTCGCCATGTGCCCGGCATCGGCGATGAGCACGAGCGAATGCGCCAGCACTCCGCCGATGACCTCTGCCGCCAGGACCGTGACCGTGATCCCGAGCACGAGGGTCAGCCGGCCCCGCTGCGCCCCTGCCGCGGTCGAAGCACCGTGATCGTGATCGTGATCGTGACCCTGACCCATCAGCAGCGCGGCTCGGCTGTCGCCGCCGTACGCCGGTCGTTGTCGTTGAGGCACGGCTGGTCGACATCGACTGCGAGCACCACGTCGGCCAAGTCGCGAAGAGCGTGCGCCAGGTTCGCGTCGGCGAGCTGGTAGCGGACCTGGCGGCCCTCGGGTTCGCCGAGCACCAGACCGCAGCCTCGCAGGCAGCTCAGGTGGTTGCTGGTATTCGCCCGGCCCAGACCCAGGCGGTTGGCCAGTTCACTCGGGTGGGCTGGCCCGTCGAGGAGCGCCAGCAGCAGGCGGCACCGGGTCGGGTCGGCCAGCGCCCGACCCACGCGGGCGAGGGCATCGAGCCGGGTCTCAGCGGCAACAGGCACCGAGGGATAGTACACCAGTCGCTGTAACGATGCACGGGGCGCCGCACCTGGGAAGACTGTCCGACATCCACTCTCGCCCGCGCGCGGGGTTCCCATGTCCAGATGCGGGCAGTGACCCGAAACTGGATCCTTGGTCAGTCACCGACGATGGCCGGGACACTCGCGTGATCAGGGGCGACCGCCACGGCTGCGGTAGGGCTGCACACGGCACCACCACGCCAGCCAAGCGGCCCGGTCCCAAAGCTCCAGCATGTTCGCGGGGTGGCGCGTGATCGCCTGCGTAATGCTTCATAGGGCGACTTTGATAACCCGTCGACAAATTCCGTCGATAAACCTGTGGATAAGTCAGTGGAAAAGCACCGAAACAGCACGAAAGCCCAGGACATCCGGGGCCTTCGGTGGGGTCCACCAAAATATACGGTGGAGGTGATGGGATTCGAACCCACGGCCTCGACATTGCGAACGTCGCGCTCTACCGACTGAGCTACACCCCCAGCGGCTTCAGGATAGCGCCCGTCCGCCGGGACCTGGCACGCTCGGCCGGGCCGCTGCCGCTCACCGGCCGAAGACGTCGGCTTCGGCTCAACGGACGGTCTAGGT
>DAIETC010000004.1 GCA_027345905.1 Kineosporiaceae bacterium
CAGAACCGCGCCGAGCGGGCCATCGCCGAGGGGTTCTTCGCGCGCGAGATCACGCCGGTCACCACCCCCGACGGCACGCTCGTCAGCGCGGACGACGGCCCGCGCCCGGGCGTCACGCTGGAGGCCGTCGCCGGGCTGCGGACGGTCTTTCGCGAGAACGGCACGGTCACCGCGGGCAACTGCTGCCCGCTGAACGACGGGGCGGCCGCCCTGGTCGTGATGAGCGATCGCAAGGCGCGAGATCTCGGGCTCACGCCGCTGGCGCGGATCGTGTCGACCGGCGTCAGCGCACTCTCGCCCGAGATCATGGGGCTGGGACCGGTCGAGGCCTCCCGCCAGGCACTGGCCCGCGCCCGGATGAGCATGAACGACATGGACCTCGTCGAGATCAACGAGGCGTTCGCGGCCCAGGTGCTGCCCAGCGCCGCCGACCTCGGTATCGACCACGACAAGCTCAACGTGCACGGCGGCGCCATCGCGCTCGGGCACCCCTTCGGCGCCACCGGCGCCCGGATCACGACCACGTTGCTGAACGGCCTGGCCACCCGCGACGCGACGTTCGGCCTGGAGACGATGTGCGTGGGCGGTGGCCAGGGCATGGCGATCATCTTCGAGCGGCTGAGCTGAGGCTCACAGGGCGCGGCGCAAGGCGGTCAGTTCGTCGGCGGCGCTGGCCAGAGCGGGCTCGTCGCCCTCGGCCAGGACGTCGGCGACCAGCACCGTGAGCTGGTCGGCCGCCGACGGATCGGGCAGCCGCGGGACGGGACGCCGGGCCCGGCCGGCGGCGTCGGCGGCCAGGTCGGCCAGCCGCTGCGCGACCCGATGGGCCCGCTCGGCCGGGCAGACGCCGTCCTCGTGCGCCCGGGCCAGGCGCTGCGGGCCGAGCGTTCGCAGCCGCTCGACCACGCGCGCGCCCTCGACGCGCACCCGCTGCGCACAGCCCCCGCCGGACCGCGACTGCATGGTCACCAGGGGGCGGGGGTCAGTCGCCGCGCAGGATGGACAGGATCCGCAGGATCTCCAGGTAGAGCCAGACCAGTGTGACGACCAGGCCGAACGCCGCGGTCCAGGCGAACTTGGCAGGGGCGCCGGCCCGGACGCCCTCGGCGATGAACTCGAAGTCCATCACCAGCGAGTACGACGCGAGCAGCACCGCGAAGGCGCCGATGACCAGGCCCAGCATGCCGCCGCGCAGGTTCTGTCCGGCGAACGAGACCAGCATGATGTTGACGACGGAGAACAGCAGATAGCCGATCATCGCCATGAAGAAGATCTTGTTCAGCTTCGGCGAGGTGCGCAGCTTGCCGCTGCGGTAGCCGACGAGGACGGCCGCGAACACGCTGAGCGTGCCGAGCACCGCCTGCCCGACGATGCCGTTGTACCGGGCCTCGAACAGCTGGCTGATCCCGCCGATGAACAACCCCTCGAATCCCGCGTACGCCAGGATCAGCACCGGGCTGGGGTTCTTCTTGAAGCTGTTGACCAGGCCGAGAACCAGTCCGACGACCAGTCCGACGAGCAACAGCCCCGGGCTCATCCAGCCCACGGCCGCGCCGAGCAGCAGCACCGCGAAGGCGATGCCGGTCTTGACGACGACGTCGTCATAGGTCAACCGACCGGTGTCGACGGAGGTCGCCGAAGGGGCGCCGTACATCTCGTCGAGCTCACCGGCCGAAGGCGTCGGCCCGTACGTCGGCACCGACCGCGCGGGGGCGCCGAACGTGGCGTAGCCGCGATTGTCCTTGAGGCGGTCGAACACCGGGTTGCTCATCGTGCTCCTCCTGCGGTGCGGATGCGGTCCTCGACGGGCGACCCGGTGGCCCGGGCCCGTCGCCATGGTAATGCTTGGGTAAAGCGCATTGTTCCCGGCGGACGGCAAAATCCTGGTCAGTACCCCCGGCGGGACTCGAACCCGCACTGAAGCGCTTTTAAGGCGCCGGCCTCTGCCGGTTGGGCTACGGGGGCAACGCACGAGCCAGCCTAGGGCGGGGCCAGCGCCCGCACGCGTGCCAACACCGCATCGAGCATCGGCTCGCTCAGGCGACCGGTGAACGTGTTCTGCTGGCTCACGTGGTAGCTCGCGATGACCACCACCGCCCGCCCGGACGCCGTCACCAGCGACACCTGCACCCCGTGACCGAAGCGTGGCCGCGGTGCGGGCACGGCCCAGGCCAGCCGCCGGGCTGCCGCCAGGAAGGCGTCGAAGGCGAAACCGCCGAGCGCCAGCACCGCGCGCAGGCTGGGCTCGACGAGCTGCACCTCGCGGTCGAACCAGTGGGCGCAGGTATCGCGCTCGGTGGGGGTCGGCTTGTTGGCGGGTGGCGCGCAGCGCACGGTCGGCACGATCCGCGCGCCGGTCAGCCGCTGCCCGTCCCCGCTGTGCCGGCTCAGCGCCAGCCGAGCGTAGCCGGCCCGGTGCAGCGCGGCCCAGATCCAATCGCCGCTGCGGTCGCCGGTGAAGACCCGGCCGGTGCGGTTCGCGCCGTTGGCGGCCGGAGCAAGGCCCACGACCAGCACCGCCGGCCGGGGGTCGCCGAAGCCGGGCGAGGGACGACCCCAGTACGGCTGGTCGGCGAACGAGGCCCTGCGGCCGTCGACCGCAACCGACTCGCGCCAGGCGACGAGCCGCGGACAGGCCCGGCAGACCGACGTACGCGCCTGCAGCACCGCCAACGAGCGCGCGGAGGCGGCCAAGGCCTGGACGCCGGCCGCGTCCAGCGCCCGTGGGGTGCGCGGGGTGGCGGGGTCACCGGGCCAGCCGCTGCCGGCAGGGACCGGGGAGGCGAACGGCTGGCCGGTGCCGGGGTGCGGGTCCACGCCGTACAGTGTGCGGGCAGGCGCCGACAGAGCCGAGGTCGCATGACCCGCGGAGCGCATCGCCTCAAGGGAACGGGCCCCGGTGCCGATCTTGCCCGGGTGCTTCCACACGACACCGGCGCTCAGTCAGTTGGCCGGCTCTTCGCCGGCTACGCCGCCCTCAGCGTCCTTCCGGTCGTCCTGCTCGGGGTGCTGATCGCCACCTC
>DAIETC010000001.1 GCA_027345905.1 Kineosporiaceae bacterium
ACTTTCGCTGCACCCACGCCTGCACCCATCACGTCTGCACCCACGCCCGCACCCATCACGCCTGCACCCATGGGGTTCCAGCCTCGGGCCCGTGGAGTGACCGGCGGGCCGGGTGGCGCGCGCGAATCGGGCAAATGGGGCTGCGCGCGAGGACAATGCGGTTAGGCTCGGAGCATGTGGGAGACCGTGGCAGGGCCGTTCTGCGCAGCGGCACTGCTGCTGGTCGCGGCCGGTCTGCCCAAGCTCAAAGACCCGCTGCCGCTGGTGCGCGCGCTGCGTTCGGTGTCGCTTCCGGCGAGCCGGCTCCTGGTCCGGGTGATCGCTGCTGGTGAGGTCCTGGTGGGAACGGTTGCTCTGGTGTCGCCCGGCCGGGTCAGCGCAGCCCTGCTCGCCCTGGCCTATGCCGCGTTTACCGGTTTCGTGCTGCTGGCGCTGCGCCGCGGCGGGGTCCTGGGCTCCTGCGGGTGCTTTGGGCGCGCGGACACCGCGCCGAGCCGGCTGCACGTGCTGCTCACCGGCGCCTTGGCCGCGGCGGCCGCCGCTGTGGCGCTCGCGCCGCCCCCGGGGTGGGTCTGGGCCGAAGGTCCGTCGGCGCACCAGCTCGTCCTGCTGAGCTATGCGCTGCTGCTGGCGGCGCTCGCGTACACGATCATCGCCGTCCTGCCTACGGCCACGGCGGGCGCCGCCCGAGCCAGCGCCCCCAGGAGCTGAAGATGCTCGCCGTCGTCGTGGCCGAAGGGGTAGCGATCGCCCTGCTCACGGTCTTGGTGGTCGGCCTGCTGCGCAGCCATGCGCTGATCCTCAAGGCGCTGCACGAGCTGGGCGCGGGGCTGGAGCTGGAGCGGGCAGCGGCGCCCTCCGGCCCGGTGCCCTTGCAGCTCGAGCCCGGCGTGCAGCCGGCGACCCGCCCGCCCGGCACGGTGGCCGCCACCGTGACCGGGACCACGCTGCACGACGAGCAGGTCGTGATCGACGTCCAGGGTCAGGGCCGACGTACGCTGCTCGCCTTCTTGTCCAGCGGCTGCTCGGTGTGCCACGTCTTCTGGTCGCAGCTGTCCGCGCGCGACCTGCAGGTGCCCGGCGACGCCCGGCTGGTGGTGGTGGTCAAAGGGCCGGAGGAAGAGAGCCCCAGCGCGCTGCGCCGCCTGGCCGGTGAGCGGATCGAGGTCGTGCAGTCCAGCGGCGCGTGGACCGACTACGGCGTGCCCGGCTCGCCGTACTTCGTGTACGTCGAGGACGGGCAGATCACCGGTGAAGGCTCCTCGACGAGCTGGGCGCAGGTGCGCGACCTGATGGGCCAGGGCGTGGACGACGTGGACGAGGCGCGGCGCAGGGCCGCTGGCACGCCGGGGCGCTCCACGGCGCCCGCCACCGGCCCCCTGGACGACGCGCGCGACCTGCCGCGGGCCGACCGCGAGCTGCTCGGCGCCGGGATCCACCCAGGGCACCCGAGCCTGTACGCCGCACCGGACGGGGACGACCCTCGTGACCACGACGCATGAACCCGACCCACCTCGCACTGGGTCTTGGTCTGCCCATGGCGCTGGTCGCCGCGGTGCGTTCGACGTGGTCGCCTTGAGGCGAGTCGATGCTGTCCAGCATCAGCCCGCTCGGCGAGCGGGCACGCGCCTCCAGGTGGTCGGTCACGGCCACCGCGTACGTGCTCGGCTCACTGGTGGGCGGACTGGCCCTCGGCGCGTTGAGCGCGGCTGCCGGTTCGCTGCTTCCGGCGGCGTGGCGCTCGAGCCGGGCCGCGGGGTTCGTCGTGGCGGCCTTGTTGGTCACCGGCCTGCTGCTCGACCTGTTGCCGGGCGGCCGAGCGCTGCCGAGCTGGCGCCGGCAGGTCGACGAGCTGTGGCGCAGCCGCTACCGCGGCTGGGTGTACGGGGCCGGTTTCGGGCTGCAGCTGGGGTTCGGGGTGGTCACGATCGTCACCAGCGCCACGGTGTACGCCGTGCCCCTGTTCGCCGCCCTGTCCGGCCACCTCGGCGTCGGCCTGGCACTGGGAGCCTGCTTCGGCCTGCTACGGGCCGCCCCAGTTCTAGCCCTGGCCAGGGTGCACGACCGACGCGCGCTGCATGCGCTGTTCGCCGTCCTGCACAGGTGGGAGCACGGCTTCGACCTGAGCGCCAAGGCTGCTTTGGGCCTGGCCGCCGTCGCCGTCACGGCAGCCACGGCGTTCCGCGGGGCCTGAGATGACCGTCTCCAAGTACGGGTTGTCGGTGCGCCCCGAGCCGGGCTGGCAGACGCAGATCCTGCGCCGCGTGCCGCAAGCCCCCCAGGAGGTCACCCTGCCGGTACTGCAGGCGTGCACTCGACCGCTTCCCGCAGGTTGCGGGGACTTCGGCGGTGGCGTCATCGACCGGCTCGACACCAGCGACGTCTTCTTGTCGCTGGTCGAGTTCGGCTCGGACGTGGCCGGCCAGGGCCTGTTCGCGCCGTCCGGGATGCCCCGGCTGGCCCCATCGCAGTTCGGGCCGAACAACCTGCCCCGGGCCGTGCCCGGGCGAAGCGCCGCCCAGCACTTCTGCACCGTCGGCGGCCGGGCGTTCTGCCTGTTCGTCGTCGTCGGCAGCCACGCCCGCCGCATGGCCCTGGTGCCGCGCGCCGCCCGGATGCTCACGGGCATCTCGGTCAGCCGGCGGGTGCAGCCGCAGCGAATGGGCCTGCTATGAGCGACGGCGCTTCCTATGAGTGATCCTGCGCCGGTGAGCGCCCTGGACCAGATCGCATCGTCCACCAGCCTGAGCGTGCGGCTGGTCGACAAGGTCGCCCGCGGGCTCGGGGCGGTGAGCCGGCGCGGGTTCCTGCTCCAGGCGGCGGTCGTCGGCTCGGCGCTGGTGGCCGACCCCAAGCGGTACGTGCTGACCCCGGTGTCGGCGTACTCGAGCCTGTGCGGCCCGGCGGCCACCCTGAGCTCGGGCTACACCGTCTTTTGCTGCACCGTGAACAACGGCCGTAACACCTGCCCGCCCGGGTCGTTCGCCGCCGGCTGGTGGAAGGCGGCGCACTCCTCGTGGTGCTGCGGCGGCTACCGGTACATCGTGGACTGCAACGCCACCTGCACCTCGTGCGGCTGCAGCGGCGGTCATATCTGTTCGCGCAGCTGCTGGAGCTGTCGCTGCGGGCACGGGTCCAGCGCCACGTGTGACCAGCGGCGCTACTGCTGCAACGGGTTTCGATACGGTCAGTGCAACACCCAGGTGCGCTGCAGTGGCGGGGTGGTCTGCCGGGTGGTCAGCTGCGTGCCGCCGTACAAATGGGACAACTGCACCACGACCTCGCTCAGCGACGACACGACTGCCGAGCACAACGCGCCCTGCCTGCAAGGCTGCGGGGCAATCCTGAAACGCTACAACGCCATCGGCGCCAACGGGTCGGTGCTGGGCGCTTCGCTGGGGCCGGAGCGGGCGGTCGGTGATGGTCGTGGCCGCTACGTCGCCTACGAGCACGGCTGGATCTACTGGACGAGCGCGACCGGTGCGCAGGTCGTGCGGGGGGGCATCGGCGCACGCTGGCACTCCCAGTCCGGCTGGGCGCTGATCGGCTACCCCCGCGCCGAGGAGCTTGCGGCGTCCGGCACCGGCCGCCACCAGGAGTTCGAGCGCGGTTCGGTGTACTGGAAGCACGCGACCGGTGCGCAGATCATCCGGGGGGCGGTACGCGCGCGCTGGCTGGGCCTCGGGGGCCCGACGTCGCTGCTGGGCTACCCGACCACCCAGGAGGTCGACGCGCCCCCCGTGGCGGGCGCCCGGCGCCAGGAGTTCGAACGGGGCACCATCTGCTGGTCCAGGGCGAGCGGCGCCAACCCGGTGCGCGGTGCGGTGCGGGCCCGCTGGTTGCTGCTGGGCGGGGTCGGCTCGGTCCTGGGCCTGCCGTTGAGCGACGAGGTCCCCACCGCTTCGGGCACCCGCCAGTCGTTCGTCGGCGGGACGATGGCCTGGTCGCGGACGACGGGCGCCTGGCCGGTGCGTGGGGCCGTCCTGACCCGCTGGGCCGCGCTCGGGTACGCCACCAGCTCCGTGGGCTTCCCGCTGGCCGGCGAGCGCGTCGGGCGCGACGGGCGTGGCGTCGGCCAGGTCTTTGCGGCCGGGCAGCTGTGGGCGTTGAACGGTGGGACGGCTTATGTGCTCACAGGGGCCGTGCTGCAGCAGTGGCTCGCCGACGGCGCCGAGACCTCGCACTGGGGTTACCCGCTGTCCGACGTCGTGCGGGACGCCTCGGGCACCGAGCAGGCCAGCTTCGAGGGCGGCACGTTGAGCGTGCCACCCGCGCCGACCCCCACGCCGACCCCGACCAGCTCGCCCTGACCGGCGCGCATTTGGGGTTCTCGCCTTCGGGGGCGTATTCTGCTGTGTCGGCTCCCGAGCAGTTTCGTCCTCGCCCCGTCCCGCGGCTGGTTCTGGCGGTTTGAGGACGTCACCTTCGGGTGCCATCGCAGGAAACCCGTGTCCGGCCCCACCCGGTCGGCGCGCGCACGTCAGCCAGAAGCAGCAGTCCAACGAACACAGAATGCGGAGGACATGGCGAAGAAGGACGGTGTCATCGAGATCGAAGGCACGATCATCGAGGCTCTGCCCAACGCGATGTTCCGCGTCGAGTTGAGCAACGGCCACAAGGTGCTCGCGCACATCTCGGGGAAGATGCGTCAGCACTACATCCGGATCTTGCCTGAGGACCGCGTGGTCGTCGAGCTCAGCCCCTACGACCTCACCCGAGGTCGCATCGTCTTTCGTTACCGCTAGGCCGCACATGACCATCCACGAGCAGACGGCAGGCAGATGAAGGTTCAGCCGAGCGTGAAGAAGATCTGCGACAAGTGCAAGGTGATCCGTCGCCACGGGCGGGTCATGGTGATCTGCGAGAACCTGCGCCACAAACAGCGCCAGGGCTGAGCAGACAGGGCACCGCAGTGACAACAGCAGCACCCGACCCCCAGGCACCCGCCTGGGACGCCACCCCTGGCCGCGGAGGCCAGGGACCGCGGGCTTGGGCCCGCGGACCGGTGCTGCACCAGACCTCCGCAGCACCGGACAGGAGATTGGTCCCATGGCACGTCTGATCGGCGTCGACCTCCCGCGCGAGAAGCGTCTTGAGGTCGCGCTCACCTACATCTACGGCGTCGGGCGCACGCGCGCCGCCCAGACGCTCGCCGCAACGGGTATCAGCCCGGACGCTCGGGTCCGTGACCTCAGCGACGACGACCTGGTCACGCTGCGTGACCACCTTGAGGCCAGCTTCAAGCTCGAGGGTGACTTGCGACGCGAGGTCGCTGCCGACATCCGGCGCAAGGTCGAAATCGGCAGCTACGCCGGGCTGCGGCACCGTCGTGGCCTGCCGGTGCGAGGCCAGCGCACCAAGACCAACGCCCGCACCCGCAAGGGCCCCAAGCGCACCGTGGCCGGCAAGAAGAAGGTCGGCCGCAAGTAGTCCTCCCTGTCGATTCGCGCAACGACAGCGGACCGACGACCTCCCAGCACAGGAGCAACAGCACATGCCCCCCAAGAGCCGCCTCGCTGCGGGCACCAAGAAGGTGCGCCGCAAGGAGAAGAAGAACATCGCCCACGGGCACGCTCACATCAAGAGCACGTTCAACAACACGATCGTGTCGATCACCGACCCGGTCGGCAACGTCATCGCCTGGGCCTCTGCCGGCCAGGTCGGGTTCAAGGGCTCGCGCAAGTCGACGCCGTTCGCAGCCCAGATGGCGGCCGAGGCTGCTGCCCGCCGGGCCATGGAGCACGGCATGCGCAAGGTCGACGTGTTCGTCAAGGGCCCGGGCTCCGGGCGTGAGACCGCGATCCGCTCGTTGACCGCAACCGGCCTGGAGGTCGGCTCGATCAGCGATGTCACGCCGGTGCCGCACAACGGCGTCCGCCCACCCAAGCGTCGCCGCGTCTGACGCGCGGCGAGACCTAGGAGAACCCGCCACATGGCCCGTTACACCGGCCCCGACTGCAAGCGCTGTCGGCGCGAGAAGACCAAGCTGTTCCTCAAGGGAGCCAAGTGCGACTCCCCGAAGTGCCCGATCGAGATCCGCCCCTACCCCCCGGGCATGCACGGTCGCGCGCGCACCAAGGAGAGCGAGTACCTGCTGCAGATGCGCGAGAAGCAGAAGGCGGCCCGCATCTACGGCGTCCTGGAGAAGCAGTTCCGCAACTACTACGAAGAGGCGCACCGCGGCGCGGGCAAGACCGGTGAGAACCTGCTGCGCCTGCTGGAGCTGCGGCTGGACAACGTCGTGTACCGGGCGGGTTTTGCCGCCTCCCGGGACATGGCGCGCCAGCTGGTGCGCCACGGCCACCTCACGGTCAACGGTGTCAAGGTCGACATCCCGTCCTACCGCGTGCGCGAGAAGGACATCGTGCAGGTGCGGCAGTCCTCGCACGAGATGACCCCGTTCATCATCGCCCGCGAGACCGCGGGCGAGCGCACCGTCCCCGCTTGGCTGGAGGCGATCCCGTCCCAGCTGCGGATCCTGGTGCACTCGCTGCCTGCGCGTCAGGTCATCGACACCCAGGTGCAAGAGCAGCTGATCGTCGAGCTGTACTCCAAGAACTGACCACCACGTTTGGCCCCCGCCCGGCAGACCGAGACCGCGACGGGGAGCACCAGGGCAGGGACACCTGCACCTGGTGTGCGTTCACGAGGTGTCAAATGGCGGACACCCGTGGGAAGGAATGGCACCCGTGCTCATTGCACAGCGTCCCCAGCTCACCGAAGATGTCATCGGCGAGGCGCGCTCGCGCTTCGTCATCGAACCGCTCGAGCCGGGCTTCGGCTACACCCTCGGCAACTCCCTGCGGCGAACGCTGCTCTCCTCGATTCCCGGCGCCTCGGTCACGAGCATCCGGATCGACGGAGTGCTGCACGAGTTCTCCACCGTCCCGGGGGTCAAAGAGGACGTCACCGAGATCATCTTGAACATCAAGGCCCTGGTCGTGGCCAGCGAGCACGACGAGCCGGTCGTCATGTACCTGCGCAAGCAGGGCCCCGGCGCGGTCACCGCCGCCGACATCGCCCCGCCGGCGGGCGTGGAGGTCCTCAACCCGGACCTGCACATCGCCACGGTGAACGCCAAGGGCAAGCTGGAGATGGAGCTCACCGTCGAGCGTGGCCGCGGCTACGTCTCGGCCAACCAGAACAAGTCCGGGGACGCCGAGATCGGCCGGATCCCGGTCGACTCGATCTACTCCCCGGTGCTCAAGGTCACCTACAAGGTCGAGGCCACCCGCGTTGAGCAGCGCACCGACTTCGACCGGCTGGTCGTCGACGTCGAGACCAAGTCGAGCATGGCGCCGCGCGATGCCATGGCCTCGGCCGGCAAGACGCTGGTCGAGCTGTTCGGCCTGGCCCGCGAGCTGAACGTCGAGGCCGAGGGCATCGACATGGGGCCCTCGCCGACCGACGCGGCGCTCGCGGCCGACCTGGCCCTGCCGATCGAAGAGCTCGAGCTCACCGTGCGCTCGTACAACTGCCTCAAGCGCGAGGGCATCCACACCGTGGGTGAGCTCGTGGGCCGAAGTGAGGCCGACCTGCTCGACATCCGCAACTTTGGTGCCAAGTCGATCGACGAGGTCAAGGCCAAGCTGGTGGGCATGGGGCTGCAGCTGAAGGACAGCCCGCCCGGCTTCGACCCCAGCGCGGTCCTCGAGGCGTACGGCGACGACGACGCGGCGTACGCCGAGGACGAGCAGTACTGATCCACACCCGGCCCCCGGGCGCGCCGCGCGCCGCCACTCGACGGTAGGAGAACGAGCACCATGCCCACGCCCACGAAGGGCCCACGCCTCGGCGGCGGCCCGGCGCACGAGCGGTTGATCCTGGCCAACCTGGCCCAGGCTC
>DAIETC010000032.1 GCA_027345905.1 Kineosporiaceae bacterium
CGCAGGCCGGTGTCGGTGTCAACGAAGATGACACCCTTCTCCTGCAGGTCCTCACGGATCTGGTGGTAGACGACCTCGGACTCGTACTGGGCGGCCACCCCGCCCACCAGGCGCTGCTTCTCGGCCTCGGGGATGCCGAGCCGGTCGTAGGTGTTGCGGATGTCCTCGGGCAGGTCCTCCCAGCTGGTGGCCTGCTTCTCGGTGGACTTCACGAAGTACTTGATGTTGTCGAAGTCGATGCCCGACAGGTCGCTGCCCCAGCTCGGCATCGGCTTCTTGCCGAACAGCCGCAACGACTTCAGTCGCAGCGCCAACATCCACTCCGGCTCGTTCTTGCGCCCCGAGATATCGCGCACCACGTCCTCGGACAGCCCGCGGCGGGCGGTCGCGCCGGCCGCGTCGGCGTCGGCCCAGCCGAAGGCGTAGCGGCCCAGGGTGTCGATCTCGCGCTGGGTTGCCTCGGGCACGTTGCTCTGCGGTGCGCTGCGGGTGGTGGGCGAGCTGGTCATCAGCGGGTCCTTCCGTCGGAGGTACGGGTGCGGCTGGCAGCAGTGGGGACGTGCGTGGTGCACACGTGGGCGCCGCCGGCGAGGGTCGCCAACCGCTGCACGTGAACGCCCAGCAGTCGCGAGAAGACCTCGGTCTCGGCCTCGCACAGCTGGGGGAACTTGGTGGCCACGTGCTGCACCGGGCAGTGACCCTGGCACAACTGCGTGCCGGCGTCCGCACCGGTGTCCGCGGGCAGTGAACCGGGGCGGACGGCGGCACTGACCGGCCGGGTGGAGGCGGCGTAGCCGTCCCCGGCAAGGGCACCGGCCAGGGCCCGCGTGCGGGCGCCGACGTCGTCCCCGGCGGCGCGCACCACCGGGGCGTAGCGGCGCTCCAGGTCGGCGACCCGGCGCTCAGCGAACACCTCGACCGCGTGGGCGCCCAGCTGTTCGGCCAGGAACGAGATCGCCGAGGTCGCCAGGTCGTCGTACGCGGTCGACATCGACTCGTGCCCGGCGTCGGTGAGCACGTAGCAGCGCGCCGGTCGACCACGACCGCGCGCCGGCGTGCGCGCCGGCTCACGCGCGCTCACCAGGCCCGCCTCCACCAGGGCGTCCAGATGGCGCCGGACGGCAGCGGTGGTCAGGCCCAGGCCAGGCGCCGCCTGGGCCGCAGTGAGCGGTCCGTGCTCGAGCACCGCGCGGGCAACGCGGTCGCGGGTGCGCGCCTCTAACGCCGGGTCATGGATGTCCATCCGCAGGCCCGACGGCGCCCCGTGGGCCTCGTCGGTCGCCGCGTCGAATTGCATCACACCATTGTGCGCTATATCGCTGCCCAGCTCAAGTGGGGGGGTACGGACATTGCCCCGCGGGAGACCTAGACTCCTGGTCATGCCGACCGCGCACGACGACGCCGTCGTCGTCGACGCGCTCGTCAAACAGTACGGGGGCCGGCGCGTCGTCGACGCCCTGTCCCTGGTGGCGCCGGCAGGGCAGGTCACCGCGGTACTGGGCACCAACGGAGCGGGCAAGACGACCACCGTGGAGTGCTGTGAGGGGCTGCGCCGCCCGGACGCCGGCCAGGTCCGCGTCCTCGGAGTCGACCCGCTGCGTGCCGGCGCCGACCATCGGGCCGCCGTGGGCGTCATGCTGAAAGGTGGCGGCCTGCCGCCGGTCGCCAGGCCC
>DAIETC010000033.1 GCA_027345905.1 Kineosporiaceae bacterium
GGGTCGCCGCCGAGACTGCACGCTTGCCGCTCAGCGCGTGGGAGACCGTCGTAGGACTAACCCCAGCGGCAGCAGCAACGTCGGCGATCCTGCTCCCTCTCGCCATGACGACCGTCCTTTGCAAATCGATTTGCTTAACCCTTCATGGAGCTTACGGGTATTGGCGGGGCTGAATCAATGCCTGGCCTGACGCAAAGAAGTTTGCGTCAGGCGCTCTCTCGGCGCAGGCGCGCTCGCCGCCGACGCGGTGCGTTGTGTCGATGCCGAGTGAACACTGACCCCGTGGCGCCGGGCGAGTTCCAGGGTTCGTCGCAACACCTCCTGCTACGACGGGGAGTATGGGAATGGCACGACGGGGTAGGAAGCGGCGGCTTGGTCTGGAGGACGAGTACTGGAAGTTGATCGCCGCCGGGGTTGGGACGGTGATGGCCTGCCGGCAGCTGGGGATTGGTCGTAAGACGGGATATCGCTGGCGCGCCGAGACGGGCGGCCTGGCGCCGCAGCGCGACAGTGAGCAGGTGCACTCGTCGCGGTACTTGTCCTTGCTGGATCGGCAGCGGATCGCGTCGTTGCGTGCGCGGGGGCTGGGGGTGCGACAGATCGCGGTCCTCGTCGGGCGGTCGGCCTCGACGGTGAGCCGTGAGCTGCGCCGCGGCACGGCCGTGCATGATCGCGGCGGCTACGACGGCGACCTGGCCCATGCTCGGGCCCAACAGCGCCGGACCCGGATCCGGCCCGGGCGGCTCGCCGCCGACACCGAGCTGTGTGACCTGGTGCAGGACAAGCTCGGGCTGGAGTGGAGCCCGGAGCAGATCGCCGCCTGGCTGCGTCACAGTTACCCCGAGCGGGTCTCGTGGCACGTGTGCCACGAGACCATCTACCAGGCCCTGTACACCGGTCGCAGTGGTCTGAGTAGGACGTTGACCGCTCGGCTGCGCACCGGGCGCGCGCTGCGGCAACGCCGCCGACGGGCCGTGGAACGGACCCCGCGATATGTGATCGCGTCCCGCCTGATTGACGCCCGACCGGCGGTGGTCGAGACCCGATCGCGCTGCGGGGACTGGGAAGGGGACCTCATTGTGGGGACCGCGTCGCGCTCGGCGATCGGGACGGTCGTGGACCGCAAGTCCCGCTACCTGCATCTGGTCCACCTCCCGGACGGGCACACGGCTGCCGATCTTGCGGTCGGCCTGCGGGCCACGATGGGCACCCTGGCGGCCGACAGACGGTTCACGCTGACGTGGGACCAGGGCAGCGAGATGGCCGCCCATGATCGGATCGGTGATCTGTTCGACGAGGGTGTGTTCTTTGCCCATGCCGGCAAGCCGTGGCAGCGAGGCAGCAACGAGAACACCAATGGGCTGCTGCGCCAGTATTTCCCCAAAGGAACCGACCTGCGCATCCACTCCGCCGCCACACTCCAGGACGTCGCTGCGCGCCTCAACAACAGGCCACGCAAGACACTCGGCTGGCGCACCCCGGCCGACGTATTCCAAGCTGGAGTAGCCTCAAATCCTTAGCAGTGTTGCGACGATCGCTCGAATCCGCCCTGGAACTCGCCCGGCAAAAGGGGGTCAGATTTCACCCGGCGTTGACAGCATTATCGCGAGTGATAGCGCGAAGGCTGGCCTAGGTGCCTTGGTGGACCGAGGCGGGCGTGTGCCAGCCGATCCCGGAGTGGTGGTGGACGTGGTTGTATTCG
>DAIETC010000038.1 GCA_027345905.1 Kineosporiaceae bacterium
TTGCTCTGGCAGAGCGCGCACAGCGAGTTCTACTTCTGCGAGGCCTACTGGCCGGACTTTCGCAAGGTGGACTTCCTGCGCGCGCTGCGGGCGTACGCCCAGCGTGAGCGCCGCTTCGGCGCGTAAGACGGCCGCTTCGGCGCGTAAGACGTGCGCCGGCCGGGGCAGGACCCGGCGTGTCGTGGCAGGTCCCACGAGGGTGGCGCGTAACGTCGAAGGCGCACCCGGGGCCAGTCCCGGGCAACCTGACCCGCCGGTGAGACCAGGCGCTGTGCCTGGCAAGGGGGCTTCGCGAAGTGACCACGGATCGCCGTACGTTCGTGCTCGACACCTCGGTACTTCTGTCCGACCCGCGTGCCATGCTGCGCTTCGCCGAGCACGAGGTGGTGCTGCCGGTCGTGGTGGTGACCGAGCTGGAGGCCAAACGGCACCACCCCGAGCTGGGCTACTTTGCCCGCCAGGCGCTGCGCCTGCTCGACGACCTGCGGATCGAGCACGGTCGGCTGGACGCCCCGCTGGACCTGGACGGCGGTGGCACGCTGCGGGTCGAGCTGAACCACACCGACCCCATGTGCCTGCCAGCAGGGTTCAGGCTGGCCGACAACGACACCCGGCTGCTCGCGGTGGCCAAGAACCTCTCGGACGAGGGCCGCAGGGTCACCGTCGTCAGCAAGGACCTGCCGATGCGGGTCAAGGCCTCGGCGGTCGGTCTGGTGGCCGAGGAGTACCAGGCCGAGCTGGCGGTGGACTCGGGCTGGACCGGCATGGCCGAGCTGGAGGTCGGAGCGCAAGACGTCTGCGAGCTGTACGACACCGGACGCGTCGACCTTGCCGAGGCCCGCGACCTGCCCTGCCACACCGGTTTGGTGCTCGTCTCCCCGCGCGGCAGCGGGCTGGGCCGGGTCAGCCCCGACAAGTCGGTGCGCCTGGTCCGCGGTGACCGGGACGCGTTCGGACTGCACGGTCGCAGCGCCGAGCAGCGCATCGCCCTCGACCTGCTGCTCGACCCGGACATCGGCATCATGAGCATGGGCGGGCGGGCCGGCACCGGCAAGAGCGCGCTGGCGCTGTGCGCCGGCATCGAGGCGGTGATGGAGCGTCGCCAGCACCGCAAGGTGATCGTCTTTCGCCCCCTGTACGCCGTGGGCGGGCAGGACCTCGGGTACCTGCCGGGCAACGAGGCGGAGAAGATGGGCCCGTGGGCGCAGGCGGTCTTCGACACCCTCGGCGCGCTGGTGTCCAGCGAGGTCGTGGAAGAGATCATGGACCGCGGGATGCTCGAGGTGCTGCCGTTGACGCACATTCGCGGGCGTTCGCTGCACGACGCGTTCGTGATCGTGGACGAGGCACAGTCGCTGGAGCGCAACGTGCTGCTGACGGTCCTGTCGCGGGTGGGGCAGAACTCCAAGGTGGTGCTGACCCACGACGTGGCCCAGCGCGACAACCTGCGGGTGGGGCGGCACGACGGTGTCGCCGCCGTGATCGAGGCGCTCAAGGGGCACCCGTTGTTCGCCCACGTCACGCTGACCCGCTCCGAGCGCTCACCGATTGCCGCGCTGGTGACCGAGCTGCTCGAGGGCCTGGACGTGTAAGCGAGCCGGCCCGGACGTGCAAGCGGGGATTTGGCAGATGGCCACCGTGGGGGGCAGGCTAGCGCCCTGACAGCCCCACCTGCCGAGGGCGCCCGCACGCCTGGCCGTGATCCGGCCGCGCCGGATCGAGAGGTCGTTCGTGAAGCACCGCGCCGAGCCGCGCCCGCGGCGTCTGCCCACGTCAGTCAAGCGCCGCGCGTCGCTGAGCCGGGCATCGGCGTACGGCTTGAAGGGCATCAGCCTCGTCGTCACGATCGCGGCCGGCGTTGCCGTGTCCACCGGATCGGCGATGAACCCCTCGGCCGCGCCGCACACGGCCCTTGAGTCCGCATCGAACGGCGCTCGCCCCGACGCCGCCAGCGCAGCGCCGGGCGCCCGAGCCTGGCCCGGACACGGGCCCTACGGCGCGGCGTACCGGGGAATGGCAAGTGGTCCCCTGCTGAGTGGGGCGACCCAGCCGGCCGCCGAGACCGACCCGCAGGAGCAGATCCGTCGCGCCGTCGCCGCACGAGCCCAGGCGCAAGGCCGAGCCCGGGCCCTGCGGGTCAGCCGCGACCGCGAGCGGGCCCGGCTGGCCGACCTGGACCCGCGCGTGGTGGCCCGTCAGCTGGCGGCGCTTCGGGGCTGGGGCGCGACCCAGTTCTCGTGCCTGGACTCGCTCTGGACCAAGGAGAGCGGCTGGAGCCACACCGCCGACAACCCGTCGTCCAGCGCCTTCGGGATCCCGCAGGCGCTGCCCGGGTCGAAGATGGCGGCGGCCGGCCCGGACTGGCGCACCAACCCGGTGACCCAGGTGCGCTGGGGTCTGGGCTACATCGCCGCCTCGTACGGCACACCCTGCGCCGCCTGGGCGCACAGCCGGTCCAACAACTGGTACTGAACGCCGAGCCGTCCTCAGCGCGGCGGCCGGGTCATCTTCAGCACGTCCAGCGCCGCGTCCAGTTGTTCCACGGTGAGGTCGCCGCGCTCGACGAAACCGAGGTCGAGCACCGTCTGGCGGATCGTCGTCCGTTCGGCGACGGCCTGCTTGGCGACCTTGGCCGCGGCCTCGTACCCGATGAAGCGGTTCAGTGGTGTGACCACCGAGGGTGAGCTCTGCGCCAGTTCGCGGCAGTGCTCGACATCGGCGACCAGACCGTCGATGCAGCGCTCGGCCAGCAGCCGGGTGGCCGACGTCAGCAGCCGCAACGACTCCAGGATCGCCCGGCCCATGACCGGCATCATGACGTTCAGCTCGAAATTGCCGGACGCGCCCGCAAACGTCACCGCGGCGTCGTTACCGATCACCTGCGCGCACACCATGAGGGTGGCCTCGGGGAGCACCGGGTTCACCTTGCCGGGCATGATGCTGGAGCCGGGTTGCAGGTCGGGCAGGTGCAGCTCGCCCAGGCCGGCGCGGGGGCCGGACCCCATCCAGCGCAGGTCGTTTCAGATCTTGACCAGGCCGACCGCGACCGTGCGCAGCTGCCCGGAGAGCTCGACCAGCGCGTCGCGAGCGCCCTGCGCCTCGAAGTGGTCACGCGCCTCACGAACGGGCAGCCCCGTCGTCCGGGCAAGGTCGGCCACCACGGCGGCCGCGAAGCCGGGGGGCGTGTTGATGCCCGTGCCGACGGCGGTGCCGCCCAGCGCGAGCTCGCCAAGACGCGGCAGGGTCGACTCCAGCCGCTCGATCCCGTAGCGCATCTGCGCGGCGTAGCCGGCGAACTCCTGGCCCAGGGTTACGGGGGTGGCGTCCATCAGGTGCGTGCGGCCGGCCTTCACCACGTCCTGGAAGTCCGCAGCCTTGCGCTGCAACGACTCCACGAGCTGCTGCAGGGCCGGGACCAGGTCGTTGACCACCCCGCTGGTGGCGGCCAGGTGCAGGCTGGTGGGGAACGTGTCGTTGCTGGACTGCGAGGCGTTGACGTGGTCGTTCGGGTGCACCGGGCGGCCCAGCCGGCGGGTGGCCAGGGTGGCGAGCACCTCGTTGACGTTCATGTTCGTCGAGGTGCCCGAACCGGTCTGGAAGACGTCGATCGGGAACTGGTCGTCCCAGCGGCCGGCGAGCACCTCGTCGACCGAGTCGGCAATCGCGCTCGCGAGGTCAGCGGGAACGACCCCAAGGTCGGCGTTGACCCGGGCCGCCGCGCCCTTGATCCGAGCCAGGGCATGCACCTGTGCGAGTTCGACGCGCGTGCCGGAGATCGGGAAGTTCTCGAGGGCCCGCTGGGTCTGGGCCTGCCAGATCGCGTCGGCGGGCACCTGGACCTCGCCCATCGTGTCGTGCTCGACGCGGTACCGGGGCGTGTCGTTGGTCATGAGCACATCGTGCCCCTTGCGCACTTGGCGCTGGAACGCCGGCCCGTGAAGATGGCCAGATGAACGAGCCGACGAGCTGGCACGCCCTGGTGCAGCGCGCCGGCGTACTTGCCGACACCCGCGCCGACGCGGTGTCTCGGCCCGTGCTGGGCATCACCGGGGCCCCAGGGGCGGGCAAGTCCACCCTCGGCGCGGCGCTGGTCGCCGACCTGCGCACCAGCGGGCGCCGGGTCGCGCTCGTCGGCATGGACGGCTTCCACCTCGCCCAGGCCGAGCTCGAGCGCCTCGGGCGGGCCGAGCGCAAGGGCGCGCCCGACACGTTCGACGCGGACGGGTTCGTCATCTTGTTGCGCCGGCTGCGGCTGCGCGAGGCACGAACGGCCTACGCGCCGGCCCTGCGCCGTGACCTGGAGGAGCCGGTCGCCGCTTCGGTGCCCGTCGAGCCCGGCGTCGACCTGGTCGTCACCGAGGGCAACTACCTGCTGCTGGACGACGAGCCGTGGGCGCAGGTGCAGCCGCTGCTGGAGGAGTGCTGGTATCTCGACCTGCCCGACTCGGTGCGCCGCGAGCGCCTCGCCAAGCGCCATCAGGCGCACGGCCGCTCGAGCCGTCAGGCCTGGGAGCGCGCCCTGGGCAGCGACGAGCAGAACGCCCAGCTGGTCACCGCCTGCCGCGCCCGCGCCGACCTGGTCGTCACCGCACCCGGGTTCGTGCCGCCTTCGGATGGTTCGGCCCCTCACTAGACTCGGCGCCATGTCGGCGTCCCCCGAGGCACCAGCCCTGCCTCGGCCGGTCCAGACGCTGCGGCGCAGCGTTCCCCGTCTGGTCGCCTGGGTCGTTCGCGTGGCCGCAGTGCTGTCGTTGGTCGCCCTGTTCAGCCGCTCGCAGCACCACGAGCGGGGCCGAGTGTTCGACGCCGTCTCGGCTGGCCTCGCGCTCGCGGTGGCGGTCGCCGCCGCCGGGGTCCTGCTCGTACTGGCCCGAGCCCTGGCCCGGCGCAAGCGGCGCGCGTGGCGCATCGTGCTGGGCGTCACCCTGCTCGCGGCCGTGCTCTACGGGCGGGCGCGGTTGTGGGAGCCGTTCGCCATGAACGTGGCCATCCTGGTGCTGCTGGTCTGGACCCGCGCGGAGTTCGTGGCCCAGTCCGAGCCGTCATCGCGGTGGACCGCGTTGCGCGCCGGTCTGCTCACCGGCGCGGTGTCCTTCGGGGCGGGGATGGCGCTGGTCGGGCGCACTGCGCCGGACGCCGACAGCTGGGCGGTCATCTCGGCGACCCTGGGCGGGCTGTTCGGGTTCGCCCCCGACCTGCACTTTCGCCGCCCCGAGCTCGGCGACCTGACTGAGATCGCCCTGAACTCCCTGGGCGTCCTCACCCTCGGTGTCGTGCTCGTGACGTTGCTCGCGCCGCGTCGCAAACCGGCGGTGCTCGCCGAAGCCGACGAAAGCCGCTTGCGCCAGCTGCTGACCCAGCACGGCGGCGAGGACTCCCTCGGCTACTTCGCGCTGCGCCGGGACAAGACGGCCATCTTTTCCCCCAGCGGCAAGGCGGCGATCGCCTATCGGGTGATCGGCGGGGTCAGCCTCGCGTCCGGCGACCCGTTGGGCGATCGCGAGGCGTGGCCAGGCGTCATCGACGCCTGGCTGAACGAGGCGCAGCGGTACGCCTGGGTGCCGGGTGTTCTCGGGGCCAGCCAGCAGGGCGCGCAGGCGTACGTGCGCGCCGGTCTGGACGCCCTCGAGATCGGCGACGAGGCGGTGCTCGACCTGACCGCGTTCAGTCTGGCCGGACGCGAGATGCGCACGGTGCGCCAGGCCGTCGGCCGCGTGCAGCGCAGCGGCTACACGGCGCAGGTGCACCGGCAGAGCGAGCTGACCCCCGAGGAGCTCGCCGAGGTGCAGCGCACCGCTCAGGCGCTGCGGGACGGGGACGTCGAGCGCGGGTTCTCGATGGCCCTGGGCCGGGTGGGTGACCCAGCCGACGGCGACGTGGTGGTGGTGCGCGCCCGCGACGGCGCGGGCGCGCTGGTGGCGTTGCTGCTGCTCGTGCCCTGGGGCCCCGACGGGCTGTCGCTGGACCTCATGCGGCGCTCACGAACCAGCGAGAACGGGACGATGGAGTTCCTGGTCACCCAGCTCGCCGAGCACGCCGCCGAGCTGGGGGTGCGCCGGCTTTCGCTGAACTTCGCGGTGTTCCGCTCGGCACTGGAGCGCGGCGCCCAGGTCGGTGCCGGCCCGGTGCTGCGGCTGTGGCGCTCGGTCCTGCTGTGGGCCTCGCGCTGGTGGCAGATCGAGTCGCTCTACCGCGCGAACGCCAAGTACAACCCGCAGTGGCTGCCCCGGATGGTCTGCTTCCCCCGGGCGGGCGACCTGCCGACCGTGGCGGTGGCCGCCCTGCAGGCCGAAGCCTTCGTCGTCCGCCCACGGCTGACCCGCTACCTGCGGCCGTGGCGCTAGCCGGTTTCGCCCGTGGCGCTAGCCGGTTTCGCCGGATTGGGGCAACGACGCATCACCGGCGATGCGTAGTTGCCCCAATCCGGGCGATCCGGGGCCGTCAGGCGGTCAACAGCTCGGCCCGGGTCGGAGGGTCGGCGCCTGCCCGCCCGCAGGTCAGCGAGGAGGCCAGGACGGCGCGGCGCAAGGCAGGCATGAGGGCGGGCGCGCTTGCCGCGTGCAGGGCGCCGCGCTGGGCCGGGCCGCCCACCAGCGCCAGGTCCAGCAGCCCCGACAGCAGCCCGGCCATGAAGGCGTCGCCGGCCCCGACGGTGTCGAGCACCTGGACCGGCCGGGCCGGCACGCTGATCGCTGCTGGGTCGCCCGCCAACCAGGCAGCGGCCCCCGCACTGCCCTGCGTGAGTACTACCAGGCCGGGGCCCTGCTGCGCCCAGCGCCGGCACACCTGCGCGGCCGGCTCGCCGGGGTAGAGCCAGGCGAGGTCCTCGTCGCTGACCTTGACCACGTCGCTGCCCGCGACCAGCCGCTCGACGACCGCACGCTCGTCCTGCGCGCGCCCGATGACCCGCGGACGCAGGTTCGGGTCGTACGACGTGGTGCAGGCCGGGCCCGCCGACGCGAACAGCTCGTGCACCCGGGCCGCCCCGGGCGCGAGGTGCGCCGCGATCGACCCGGTGTGCAGGTGCCCGGCGTCGGCCAGGTCCAGTGGCGGCAGGTCCCAGACCAGGTCGAAGACGTACGACGCCGCCCCGGTCGCGTCCAGCACTGCGCTCGCCGTGGAGGTGGGTGCGGCCACGAGCGAGCCGTCGGCGAGGACTACGCCGTCGCGTTCGAGGCGCTCGCGCACGAGCCGGCCCTCGTCGTCCGCGCCGATGCGGGTCGCGAACCGCACCGGGTGAGCGAGCCGCGCCAGGCCCAGGGCGACGTTGGCCGGGCTGCCGCCGGGGTGGCGTTCGGTGCGCCCGTCCGGGCGCTGCACGACATCGACCAGCGCCTCGCCGACCACCAGCACGCGGGGGCTGGGCGTCATCCTTACCGGCCGTGCTCGAAGTCGACCGCACTGTAGGCGGCCAGCTTGCTCAGCCGGTGGTGGCTCTCGATGAGGCGGATCGTGCCGCTGCGCGAGCGCATGACCAGCGAGTACGTCGTTGCCCCCCCAGCGCTGTACCGCACGCCGCGCAGCAGCTCACCGTCGGTGATTCCGGTCGCGACGAAGAAGACGTTCTCGCCGCGGACCAGGTCGGTGGTGCTGAGCACCCGGTCGAGGTCGTGACCAGCGGCGCGGGCGCGTGCGGCCTCGTCCTCGTCGCGAGCCCACAGCCGGCCCTGGATCACCCCGCCCAGGCAGGTGATGGCGCACGCGGCGATGATCCCCTCCGGCGTCCCACCGATTCCCAACATCAGGTCGACCCCCGTGTCGGGGCGCGCAGCCATGATGGCCCCGGCCACGTCGCCGTCCGAGATCAGCCGGATCCGCGCGCCGGTGGCCCGCACCTGCTCGATCAGGTCGATGTGCCGGGGGCGATCGAGGATCACGACCGTGACGTCCTCGGGCTGCTCGTGCTTGGCCCGCGCCACCCGGCGCACGTTCTCGGCCACCGGCAGGCGGATGTCCACGACATCGGCCGCGTCGGGCCCGGTGACCAGCTTGTCCATGTAGAACAGTGCGCGCGGGTCGTACATGCTGCCGCGCTCGGCGACCGCCATCACCGCGATGGCGTTGCCCTGGCCTTTCGCGCACAGGCTGGTGCCGTCGATCGGGTCGACAGCGACGTCGCAGTCCGGCCCGGTGCCGTCGCCGACGCGCTCGCCGTTGAACAGCATCGGGGCGTCGTCCTTCTCGCCCTCGCCGATGACGACCACGCCGTTCATCGAGACGGTGCCGATCAGCACCCGCATCGCGTTGACGGCGGCACGGTCGGCGCCGTTCTTGTCCCCGCGCCCCACCCAGCGTCCGCCGGCCATGGCGGCGGCCTCGGTGACCCGGACCAGCTCCAAAGCGAGGTTGCGGTCGGGCATCTCGGGCGCCACCTGCAACTCGACGGGCAGGGTCGTCACCGAGGCCTCGGGTGAGTTGCGGTCTTCGGGCTGCGACACGGTCGGCTCCTCGGGGACGGGGGGTCGGGCTTGAAGCGCGCGGCTGCGCCCTGCCCGGATGTTACCGGCGCTTGCCCTGCCCGGCGCGAGCCGCCGACCGGGCATCGGCGACCATGGTGTAGTGACTGAGCCCGTCGTGGACCCCCCGGTTGCGCGCACCTCGTCGCGCCGACGGACCTCCGCCGCCTCGATGGTGCTCTCCCTCGGGGTGGTGCTCGCAATCGTCGTTGCCTTGCTGCTGCTGGTGCCCAGGGTCAACTCGGTGACCCAGCCGCCGGTCGACGTCGCCAATGGCGCTCGGGCGGCGGCCGAGCAGGTGAGCTTCACGCCGTCGGTGCCCGTCGGGCTGCCTCGCGACTGGCGCCCCACCAGCGTGCGAACCACGGTCGCCACCGCTGCGGTACTCACCTGGCACGCCGGCTACGTCATCGACGGCCAGCAGTATGCCGCCGTCGAGCAGGGGAAGAACGCACCCGCGGACTGGTTGCGCGCGCAGACCAACCGGGGCCGTCCGGACGGCACCTCGGTGATCAACGGCGTGGTGTGGCAGCGGATCCTGCGTACCGACAAGGTGCAGAACAGCCTGGTCCACACCCGCGGCGCGGTGACGACGGTGGTGACCGGAACAGCGTCGTACGACCAGCTGGCCGTGCTCGCCGCCGCCCTGCGTCCCGCGGGGTGACCCCTTACCCACTGCCCACTTGTGACGGCGTGTCAACCGCTCGACGGGGTTTGAGGCGTTGACACGCCGTCACAAGTGGGGGAGGGGACGACGGGGGGTCAGGCCCACCGCGTGGCGCCGGCCGAGGGCTCGGCGAGCAGGAACCGCGGTGGGTTATTCCCTGGGACGCGAACGCGTCCAGCACCTCCCGGGCCATGGTCTAAACCGTCGCGGGGCACCATCGCGAGCGCCGACCCGCCGAACCCCCCGCCGGTCATGCGGGCACCGAGGGCCCCGGCCGCGCGCGGCGGTGACCACGAGGTCCAGCTCGGGGCTAGTAGGCCGTCGCTTCTAAAGGGCTGGGTATAGGTGCCGGAGTTTGATGCGGGCGTCGCTGTTGGTGAACCTCCAGTCGACCTGGCGCTCGTCGGCGTTGGTGGCGCGGGTCCAGGCGGTGAGTTCCTCGTTGAGGGTATCGAGGTCGGCGATGCGCCGGCCGAGGCATTGCTTGGTCAGGCAGGACAGCTCGATCTCGGCGATGTTGAGCCAGGACCCGTGCTTGGGGGTGTGGTGGATCTCCAACCTGGCTGCCAGGGCGTAGGCCTTCTCCGGTGGGAATGCCTGATAGAGGGAGGCGACCGAGTGGGTATTGAGGTTGTCCATGACCAGGACGACCTTGTCCGCGTGGGGGTACTCGACATCCAAGAGGTGTTCGACGCCGTGGGCCCAGTCGAGGCGGGTGCGGGTGGTCTCGGCGTAGGCGCGGCGCCAACCCCGCAGGGGTTCGGCCCACACGAAGATCGAGCAGGTGCCGCAGCGGATGTACTCGGAGTCCTCGCGGGCCACCTGCCCCGGCTTGGCCGCCGTGCCCGCTCTGGCGTCGGCGAGCAGTTGGAGTGGTTTCTCGTCCATGACCACGACGGGGTAGGCCGGATCGTAGGGGCGGGCGTAGACGCCCAGCACGTCCTCCATCGCCGCCACGAATGCCGCATTCTGCTTTGGCGGGATCGTCCAACACGCCTTCAGATGAGGCTTAAGCGCCCCCTTTTTAGGACCCGCCCAATCGTGGAGTGGTCCATCGGCGGTATGCCCTCGGTCAGGGCCACCTGTCTCTCCAGCAGCCGCAGCGTCCACCGCGCACGTCCCGGCGGCGGTTGGGTGCACGCCAAGGCGATCACCCGGGCCTCCACCTCCCCGGTCACCTTCGGCTCCACCGGAGGCGTGGCCCGCTTCTTGCGCGTGATCACCTCCTCGACCCGCCCGGCGTGGGTCGTGAACGCCTTGGCGACCAGATACACCGTGGACTCCGACGTGCCGACCCGTTCGGCCACCACACGGCGATCGGGCGTCGGCCCCTGCGTCTCGTCCAAGGCCAGCAACACCCTGGCCCGGGTGATCATCCGGGCAGGATGGCGCCCAGAGGAGACCACCTTGGTCAACTTCGCACGGTCCCCAGCGCTCAGGGTGACCGTGAGCTCCTTCGGACGAGGCATACCGTCAACTCCTTCTGGTCGAGTATCAACCAGAACAGCCGACCACAC
>DAIETC010000008.1 GCA_027345905.1 Kineosporiaceae bacterium
CACGGCTGCGCCTACGGCCGCGGGCGGCGAGTGCCGCGCCGCCGGGAGCCGGCCCCACCCCCGCCCGACGCACCGAGCTCGAGGGCCCGGCACGCACGCACCAGCAGGGCGTCGACGTGCAGGTTCACCTCGTGCGGACGCTCCAGCATCACCAGGTGGCCGGCGTCCGGAATGACCACGTGCTCGGCGCCCGGAAGCCGGCGGACGATCTCCTCGCTGTGCTCAAGTGGGGTGAGCAGGTCCTTGGCGCCGGACAGCACAAGGGCCTCGATCCCGTCGAGCACGGCCAGCGCCTCGCGCTTGTCGTGGACGTCGAACGTCGGCATGAACTCGGACACCACCTCGATCGGGGTGGCGGCGATCATCGCGGCCGAGAACCGCACCAGCGAGGACGGGACCGGCGAGGCGTAGGAGTACCGCTTCACCAGCGCCTGCTCCAGGTCGCTGGCGATCCGCCGGGTGCGGTCGACCAGCTTCGGAGCGCGCGCCAGACCGGCCAGGGTGACCGGGCCCAAGCGGTGGGCGACCCGGCCGACCAGGTCGGCCAGGCCCCAGTGCACCTGGGACAGGCCGCCGGGGCTGGTGGCGATCAGCCCGACGCCGAGCACGCGCTCGCTGACCAGCGCCGGCTCGTCGGCGGCCAGTGCCATCTGGGTCATCCCACCCAGGGAGTGACCCACGAGCACCAGCGGCCCCTGCGGCGCCACTTCCTGCAGCACCCGCAGCAGGTCGTGGCCGCACTGGTCGACGGTGCACGAGCCGACCGGGCCGACGCCCGAACGGCCGTGTCCGCGCTGGTCCCACAGCACCAGGCGATAACGCCCCCGCAGCGCCTGGCGCTGGTAGTGCCAGGAGTCCAGGTTCAGGCAGAAACCATGCGTCAGGACGACGGTGACCCCGGCCCCCTCGTCCGCGCGCGCCCCGAAGTCCTCCAGCTCGTCGACCTCGACGTGCAGGGGCGTGCCGTCCTTGGCCAGCACCCGGTGGGCGGTGCCCAGAAGCGACCCGAACGCTTCGGCGGCGGCGCTGGTTCGCACGCGCCCTAGGGTCCAGCGCTCGGCTGCGAGCCCGATCGCCGCTCCGACGCCCGCGGCGGCCAGCCCGGCACCCAGGCCCACGAGGTTCTTCGGTCGCGGGCTCACTGGTGCACCTGCGCACCTGGCTCAGCACCTGGCTCAGTACCTAGCTCAGCACCTAGCTCAGTACCTAGCTCAACACCTAGCTCAGCACCGACGTACCGACGGGTCACCCGCCCGCCGATCCTGGCCACGATGTCGTAGGAGATGGTGCTCGCCGCCTGCGCCCACTGTTGCGCTGTGGGCTCCCCCAACGCCGCGTCCCCGAACAGCACGACGGGGTCGCCGGCCCGAGCCACGTGCGCCGCCTCGTCGCCGCCAAGGTCGACAACGATCTGGTCCATCGAGACCCGACCGGCAACCGGGTGGACCCGGCCGGCCACGAGCACCGGACCGGCGTTTCCCGCCGCGCGCGGGATGCCGTCCGCGTACCCGAGGGGCACCAAGCCCAGCACCGTGTCACGCTGGGTGACGTACTCGTGACCGTAGGCCACGCCTGATCCGGCCGGGACCTGCTTGACCAGGCTCAGGCGCGCGCGCAGGCTCATCGCCGGACGAAGCCCCAGTGCCTCGGGGTCGTGCAGGTCGGGCACCGGCGACAGCCCGTACACGGCCAGTCCGGGCCGCACCAGGTCGTAGTGCGAGGCGGGGTTGGTGAGCGTCGCGGCCGAGTTGGCCAGATGTCGGACCTGCGGGCGCACGCCCAAGAGCTCGGCGTCGGCCACCGCGCGCTCGAAGACCTCCTGCTGACGACGCACCGTCGGGTGCTCGGGGGCGTCGGCCCAGGCCAGGTGCGACCACAGCCCGACGACGGTGAGCGTGCCCTCGGCCTGGGCCGCGAGCGCTGCGCGCACCAGGTCGTGCCACTGCGCCGCAGTTGCACCCCCCCGCGACAGCCCGGTGTCGACCTTCAGGTGCAGCCGGGCCGTCGTCCCCTGCTCCGCGGCCGCGGCGGCGATCTCGTCGACCGCCCAGATGGCGCTCGCCGACAAGTCGATATCCGCACGGACGGCGGCGGCGAAGTCCTCCCCTGGCACGTGCAGCCAGGACAGCAGGCGACCGGTGTCGCCCCCCGCGCGCGGGGCCAGGACCTCGGCCAGCAGGGCCATGCCGAGCCAGCTGGCGACGCCCTCGCGCGCTGCCCGAGCGCAGGGGAGCAGCCCGTGCCCGTAGGCGTCCGCCTTCACTACGGCCATCAGCTCGGCGCCTTCAGCTCGGGCCCGCAAGGTCGCCACGTTGTGCCGGATGGCCTGCAGGTCGACGAGCGCCTCGGCAGGAACGGCCGGCCCCGACGGCAGGGCTGAAGCCACGGCGGGGGCCGGCGTGCCAATCACGCCCGCCAGTCTGGCAGGACTCAGCATGGCGTGCCGCGCTGAGCTAGCAGACGGCGCGCCGCCTGCGGCAACGCGTCCAGCACCGCACCTGCGCTGACCGGCCCCCCGGGCCCGACATCTGCTCGCCCCCCGCGCCCGACATCTGCTGGGCCCCCGGGTCCGGCTTCTGCACCGTCCGGCGACCCGGCGCTGGCCAGGTAGCCGGCCGCCCCGTGCAACCCGATCGCCACGGTGCCCGCATCCAGCGGGCTGAGCCCGGCCGCGAGCAGGGTGCCGGCGATGCCGGCAAGCACGTCCCCCGAGCCGGCGGTGGCCAGCCAGTGCGGGCCGTCCGCCTGGGACCGGACCCGGCCGTCCGGGCTCACCACCAGGCTCACCGCACCCTTGAGCAGCACTGTGGCGCCGGTGAGCTCGCCCGCTCGTCGCGCGTGCCGCAGGGGCGCCGCCTCGATGTCGGCCCGCTCTACCCCTGGGCCTTGCGCGCCCTGCTCCAGGCGCGTCAGCAGCCGCGCCAGCTCGCCGGCGTGCGGGGTGAGCAGCGTGGGCGCCGGACGGTGAAGCGGCAGCAGGTCGAGCGCGCCCGCGTCGACCAGGCACGGCAGGTCACTGTCGAGCGCGCCCAGCGCCGCGGCACGCTGGGCGTCGTCCTGCGGGTCGATGCCCGGGCCCACCACCCAGGCCTGCACCCGGCCCGAGCCGGTCACGACCTCGGGCCAGCGCGAGCGCACCAGGTCAGCGGCGGCCGGCGGCCCGACGTACCGCACCATGCCGGCGCCGCAGCGCACCGCCGCACCGGCGCAGAGCACGGCCGCTCCCGTGTACGTCGGCCCGCCGGCCACCACGCCCAGGACGCCGCGGCGGTACTTGTCGTCGTCCGGGCCGGGGATGGGCCACAGCGCGGCCAGGTCGGCCACCTCGAACCGCTCGACCGCAGGTGGTCCAGGCAGCTGCAGCCCGATGTCGACGACCTCGACGTGGCCGGCGACCGCCGCGGCAGGGGGCAGCAGCAGCCCGGGCTTGGCCGCCCCGAACGTGAGCGTGCGGTCGGCTCGAACGTGCGCGCCACCAAGCCCGCCGTCGTCCGGCCCGACGCCGCTGGGCAGGTCGACGCCCACCACGGGCACACCGTCGGGCAAGGCCGCCACCAGGTCGCCCGCCCGCCCGCTCAAGCCGGCCCGCCCCCCAATGCCGAGCAGCCCGTCGACGACCATCTGCGCCTGGGCCAGTGGGCGCAGCTGGTCCTCGCCAGCGACGTGTACTCGCCCGCCCGCGGCGCGCAGCGCGGCCAGGCCGCCGGCGTGTGCGCGCTCGCCGGTCAGCAGGGCGTCGACCCGCGCACCACGCCCGGCCAGTCGGGCTCCGGCCCACAGCGCGTCACCGCCGTTGTCGCCCGGCCCCACGAGCAGCACGACCCTGGCCCCGTAAGCCCCCTGGCTGCGGTCTGCGAGCATGCGCAGCACCGCCGCCGCAAGGGCCGCCGCCGCGCACTGCATGAGCGTGCCGTCGGGAAGCCGGGCCATCGCCGCCTGCTCGGCGGCGCGGATGTCAGCGACGTCGTACGCGCGGATCATGCTGCGAGCCTAGGACGAGCCACCGGTCCCGCCAGAACGGCACGACGAAGTCGCTCGGGAACGCCGGGCTGAGCACGCGCGGGTCGGGGCGGAGCTTGTCCTGCCGTTCGAGCGCCCGTCACGCCTCGGCGACCACCACGGCGCTGGCGATGCCCGCATCGTGGGACAACGACAGGTGCAGCGCGGCCACCCCGAGCTGCTGGGCGCGTTCGGCCACGGTGCCGGCCATCACCAGGTGCGGGCGACCGGAGTCGTCGGTGCGCACACTCGCGTCCAGCCAGCGCAGGCCCACCGGAGCCCCCAATGCCTTGGCCAGCGCCTCCTTGGCGGCGAACCGGGCCGCCTGGGAGGCAATCGGCAGTCGCTGCTCGTGTTCGTTGAACAGTCGCTGCGCCAGCCGGGGCGTGCGCGCGAGGGTGCGGCCGAAACGTTCGACATCGACGACGTCGATGCCTACGCCCACGATCACGGGCCGGCCGATCCGGCGCGGCCGGTCATCGCGGGCGCAGGTTCACGTGAGCGGGTCTCACTCGACGGTGACCGACTTGGCGAGGTTGCGGGGCTGGTCGACGTCATGCCCCTTGGCCATCGCCAGCTCGACGGCGAAAACCTGCAACGGCACCGTAGTGACCAGCGGGGCGAGCAGGGTCGGCGTGCGCGGAACCTGGATCAGCGTGTCGGCGTAAGGGCGGACGGCGTCGTCCCCCTCCTCCGCGATGACGATCGTGCGAGCGCCCCGCGCCCGGATCTCCTGGATGTTCGAGATCACCTTGCCGTGCAACGAGTCGCGGCCGCGAGGCGAGGGCACGACGACGAACACCGGCAGCCCCGGCTCGATCAGGGCGATCGGCCCGTGCTTGAGCTCGCCACCGGCGAAGCCCTCGGCATGGATGTACGCGAGCTCCTTGAGCTTCAGGGCGCCCTCCATGGCGACCGGGAAGCCCACGTGTCGCCCGAGGAACAGCACGACTCGGGCGTCGGCCATCTGGCGGGCCAGGGCCCGGACCGGCTCCATCGAGTTGAGCACCTGCTGGATCTGGTCGGGCACCCGCGCCAGCTGGGCGAGGATCGCGCGGACCTCGTCCTCGAACTTGTTGCCGCGCAGCTGGGCGAGGTAGAGACCGAGCAGGTAGCAGGCGGCGACCTGGGCCAAGAACGACTTCGTCGCGGCGACCGCCACCTCGGGCCCGGCGTGGGTGTAGAGCACGGCGTCGGCCTCGCGCGGGATCGTCGACCCGTGCGTGTTGCAGATCGCGAGCACCTTGGCGCCCTGCTCTCGGGCGTGGCGCACCGCCATCAGGGTGTCCATCGTCTCGCCGGACTGCGAGATCGCCACGACCAGCGTCTTGGCGGTGACGACCGGGTCGCGGTAGCGGAACTCGCTGCCCAGCTCGACCTCGGTCGGCACCCGGCACCAGTGCTCGATCGCATACTTGGCCACCTGCCCGGCGTACGACGCGGTGCCGCAGCCGATGACCACGATCTTGTCGATCGAGCGCAGGGCGCTCGCGTCGATCCGCAGCTCGTCCAGGGCCAGGTGCCCGCGCTGGTCCATGCGCCCGAGCAACGTGTCGGCGACGGCACGCGGCTGCTCGTCGATCTCCTTGGCCATGAAGTTCGGGTAGCCGCCCTTCTCGGCTGCACGGGCGTCCCAGTCGACGTGGTAGGCGCGCGTCGTCGCAGGCGCGCCCGCGAAGTCGATGACCTCGATCGAGTCGCAGGTGATCGTGACGACCTGGTCCTGGCCCAGCTCGATCGCCTCCCGGGTGTGTTCGATGAAGGCCGCGACGTCCGAACCGAGGAAGTTCGCGCCCTTACCGCGTCCCACGACCAACGGGCTGTTGCGCCGCGCGCCGACCACCGTTCCGGGCACGTCCGCGTGCAGGGCGAGCAGCGTGAAAGCCCCCTGCAGCTGGTTGGCGACCAACCGCATCGCCTCGGTCAGGTCGCCCACCTCGTCGTACGCCCGAGCCACTAGGTGGGCGGCGATCTCGGTGTCGGTCTCGGAGGTGAACGAAGCGCCCTCGTCGACCAGCTGGGCGCGCAGGGCGGCGTAGTTCTCGATGATGCCGTTGTGCACCAGGGCCAGCCGCCCGTCGGCGCTGTGGTGGGGGTGCGCGTTCTCGTCGGTCGGACCGCCATGTGTGGCCCACCGGGTGTGGCCCACCGCGGTCACCGCCAGCGGCAAGGGGTCCAAGGACAGCAGCTCTTCGAGGTTGGCCAGCTTGCCTGCCTTCTTGCGGGCCGCCAGCGCCCCCTGCGCTTGGACGACGATCCCGGCCGAGTCGTAGCCGCGGTACTCCATCCGGCGCAGGCCCTCCATGACCACCCCGAGCGCGTCGACGCCGTCCACCGGCCCGGCATACCCCACGATCCCGCACATAGTCGCAAGGGTAACGTTGCCGGCCGTGCCACCCGGCAACGGCGCGAGCCTGCCTTCGCTCTATGTCGAGCTCGACCGCGCGGCATGGGCACGCCTGCGCGCCCAGACCCCGCTGACCCTCGGCGAACCCGACCTCGTACGACTGCGCGGCCTCGGCGAGCCCGTCGACCTCGCCGAGGTCGAGGACGTCTACCTGCCCCTGTCGCGACTGCTCACGCTGTACGTGCGGGGCGCCGGCAACCTGCATCGGATCACCAGCGACTTCCTGGGCGAGCGGCCGCCGCGCGCACCGTTCGTCATCGGTATCGCCGGCTCCGTGGCCGTCGGCAAGTCGACGACCGCCCGCATCCTGCGCGAGCTGCTGGCCAGCTGGCCGGGCACGCCGGATGTGCAGCTGGTGACCACAGATGGCTTCCTGCTGCCGAACGCCGAGCTGGAACGCCGCGACCTGCTCCAGCGCAAAGGATTCCCCGAGTCCTACGACCGCCGCGCCCTGCTCCGGTTCGTCTCCGAGCTCAAGGCAGGTCGGACCGAGGTCAGCGTGCCCGTGTACTCGCATCTGACGTACGACATCGTGGCAAACGAGCGGATCGTCGTTCGGCACCCCGACGTCCTCATCATCGAGGGCCTGAACGTGCTGCAACCGCCGCGCACCGACGCCAGTGGACGGCTGGGCCTGGCCGTCAGCGACTTCTTCGACTTCTCGCTGTACGTCGACGCCCGCCTCGAGGACGTCCAGCGCTGGTACGTCGAGCGGTTCCTCCGCCTGCGCCAGACCGCATTCGCCGACCCCACGTCGTACTTCCACCGGTACGCCGGCCTCAGCGACGAGCAGGCCGCGGCGACGGCCCAGCGCATCTGGAAGGACATCAACGAGCCGAACCTGGTCGAGAACGTGCGCCCGACCCGCGGCCGGGCGAGCCTGGTGCTCAGCAAGGGCCCCGACCACGCCGTCACCCGCGTGCGCCTGCGCAAGTAAGCCGGCGCCACTGGGGCACCCTACGGCCTGTTCCGGCGGCCACTGGGGCACCCTGCGGCCTCCACAGGGCCACTGGGGCACCCTGCGGCCGGCCC
>DAIETC010000118.1 GCA_027345905.1 Kineosporiaceae bacterium
GCAGCTTCTCGAGAATGTTGCGCACGTGGTTCTTCACCGTGTTCTCACTGATGAACAGGTCGGTGGCGATGTCGCGGTTGCCCATCCCGCGGGCGACCAGCTTGAGCACCTGCAGCTCGCGCTCGGTCAGCCTGGGCACCAGCAGCTGCGGGCGCTCCTCGCTCTTCTTGATCATCAGGGCGAACTCGCTGAGCAGCTTGCTGGCCATCGACGGGCTGATCAGCGACTGCCCGCCGAAGACCGCACGGATACCGTCGGCGATCTCCTCCCCGGGGACGTCCTTGAGCAGGTAGCCGTTCGCGCCGGCACGGACCGCCTCGTACAGGTCGGACTCCTCGTCGGAGATGGTCAGGATCACGATCCTGGTCGAGGGCACCACGTCCTTGATGGCGGTGCACGCCTCGATGCCCGAGCGGCGCGGCATCCGGATGTCCATCAGGACGACGTCGGGCAGCAGCTCCTCGACCAGCCGGATCGCCTCGGCGCCGTCACCGGCCTCACCGACGATCTCGATGTCGTCCTCCTGGGCGAGGACCATCTCCAGGCCCCGCCGATACAGGGCGTGGTCGTCGGCCACGAGCACCCGGATCGGCTCCCCTGCCGCATGCGCGGCGTGCGCCATGGCAACCGGACGGCCAGCTGCTTCGTCGCCCTCGCGCACTGCCGATGCCCTTCTGGTCCGCCCACGGTGAGCAGGCTGCCGGCCAGTCTTGCACGCAGGGACGTCAGCCGACTGCTTGTTCGTAGACCCGCTCGGGCTCGGCCGCTCCCGGCTGCACGTCCAGATGCAGCACGCCGTACTCCCAGCCGCGCCGGCGATAGACCACGCTGGGGCGTTCGGTGCGCGAGTCGACGAACAAGAAGAAGTCGTGGCCGACCAGCTCCATCTCGTACAACGCCTGGTCCAGGCTCATCGGGGCCGTCTGGTGCACCTTGGTCCGAAACTGCACCGGGCTGTCGTCGTACGCCGCGACGCCGTCCTGTGCGGGAGCGCTTTCGGGCTCCGTCGGGGGCACCTGGACGCGGGCGGTCGCCTGGGCAACCGACTCCGGAGCATGGCGCCCGCGGTGCACCACCTTGCGATCATGGGCCCGGCGCAGGCGTTCGAGCAGCTTGGTGTAGGCAAGGTCCAGCGCCACGTAGGCGTCTTCGGCGGCTGCTTCGGCACGTACCACCGGGCCCTTGCCGATGCAGGTGATCTCGACCCGCTCACAGATCGGGGCCTGGCGCTTGTTGGGCTCGTGCGAGAGCACGACGTCGAGGCGTTGGATGCGCGGCGCAAGTTGCGGCACCTTGGCCAGCTTCTCCTCCAGGTGCCGCCGGTACCTCTCCGTGACCTCGACGTGCCGGCCGGTAACCATGATCTCCATCGGACCTCCTGTCGGTGGGAGCCTGCAGACCCATGAGCAGACCGTACGCCGCAGCCCATACCCGCGGCGAGCCACGAGACGAGAATCACCTGATGGCCGCACGACGCAGCATCGTGGCCGCCACCGTCACCGCCGCGATCGGCCCGGCTCCCGCCTCGGCCAGCACCCGGGCAGCCTCCTGCAGCGTCGCACCGGTCGTCACCACGTCGTCGACCAACAGGCACCGGCGCCCACGCAGCTGCGCTCGCCACGCCCGCGGCAGCCACAGGGCGCCGGCGAGGTTCTGCGCGCGCTCAGTGCTGCCCAGACCGGCTTGGTCGGCGACTGCTCGACGCTGGCGCAGCACCGGCAACAGCTGTGCGGGCACTCCGCGCCGGCGCAGGCCGGCCGCGGTGCGCCGGCTCAGCTCGCGCACCGGTTGGCGCCCACGCGTGCGCCGGGCGGCCGGTGACGACGGAGCGGGCAACACCATCAACGGGTGCCCGGCGCCCGCAAGCGCACCGGAAGCGGCCACGGCGGCGCGCAGCAGGGCGCCGGCGAAAGGCGCGGTCAGGTCGGCGCGGTCACGGTCCTTCCACGCCACCACCGCCTCCCGCACCACGCCGTCGTACGCGCAGACCGACCACACCGGAAGATCACCGGGCAGGTCACCGGGCAGCTCGCGAAGCAGCAGGGGGCCGAGCAGCTCGGCTGCGCAGGCGTCGCACCACCGGGTTCCCGCAGTGCCACAGCCGCCGCACTCGCGGGCCAGAGCCAGGTCGACGAGCTCGCCGAGCGCGCCCAGCAGGGCACCAGGACCGGCTCGGTGCCGGCCGGCGCTCACCGCGGTCAGAGCACAATCACTGGGACACGCTGACCGAACGACCGGGGCCGACGTCCGCCCAGCCGACGCCGCTGCGGCCGAGTACCTTGCCGGAGGACGTGATGACGTACACCGCCCGCAGCCCGTCCCCCGCCGCGACCGCGACGGCACCCTTGACCGGCGGCAGCGCGGTTGAGGCGCCGCCGACCACGACCTCGTACACGGTGGAGACCGGGTCGGCGGGCCGACGACCGAGCACGACGAGCGCGGTACGGTCGGCCCACACCGCGTCGTCGACCTGTCGCAGCGAACGCGCGACCTCGCGGGGCGCAGCAAGCGCGACGGGTTCGCCGTCCGGGCGGCGCACGATCCCCGCCACGTCGGCCCGAGCGACGCCGTCACTTCCCGCGGACACGATGACGACCCGCGAACCGTCCCGCGAGACGTCCACGGACCTGACGGTGCGCCGCGCCAGCCAGGCGGGTGCGAGCTGGATCGGGACGCCGGGCGGACCAGCCGCGCCCAGTTGCGCTGAACCAAGCACGCTGAGCCGGCCCGGCCGCGCCTGGTCCGCCTCCCACAACGCGCCGGTGGAGTCGATGACCGGCCGGACCCACGACGCGCCGGTGAGCAGGACCGTGCGCCGGGGCCCCGGCGCCAGCCGCAGCACCCGTCGGCCCGCGTCGTCAAGGCCCACCACGGTCGACGCCTGCGCCCCGACCGACACCGCCCGCAGCCCTTCAGCCTGCGGCAGCCGGGGCCCCTCGCTGGACAGCAGACCGCTGACCGGGTCCACCCACGCCAACCGGTCGCCGGTGAGGACCACCGGCTCACCACTGACCCGGACGTCGTCGCGGAACCCGGTATCGCCGTAGACGCTGGTGCCGGTGACGCCGGGAACCTTGAAGGCGGAGCCCGCCACCGTGAGCTGCAGGTCGGCGACGGTTGGCAACCGGCGCAAGGTGCTGGCCAGCTGCGCCCACATCATTTGGCGCATCGCTGGCGTGGCAGCCAACGCCTGGGAGGTCAGGTCCACCTGCGCCACGCCGTTGGTCGTCGGCACCGCATCGACTGCCAGCGTGGTCCCGGGGGGAAACCCGGTGGTCACCGCCCCCGCAAGGTAGCGCGGCGGACCGAGCAACAGCTGGCGGATCAGCGCGGTGGCCAGGCCCGGTCGCGGCCCGGGGAACCAGCGCACGTCTGGCACCAAGTTGTGGGTGCCGGACGCGACGAAGGCCACCTGCAGGGCGCTGTACGTGCGGTCGAGCTCATATTGCGGCAGCCACGAGCCGAAGGCCGCGTCGAGAACCGAGACCCGCCAGCCGGCACCGGTCTGGACGACGGTGAAGACGGCGTGTGCGGTCGTCCCCGGGGCGGCCTCGGTGTAGCGACCCTGCGCGTCGATGGTCGCCTGCACGGGGGTGCGCACGTCGACCCGGACGGGCGAGCGCTCGCCGCGCACCGTGACCTTCAGGGACGAGTCGTCGGGAAAGACGACGACGTCGTGCGACGGCGACCAGGAGCGCACGACGGGGCCGACGAGGAAGCTGCGCGCCACGGCATGGTCGACGTCCGAGGCGGCCCCCGCCCGCAGGAAGCCACCCACGATCTCCGCCGGCCCGGCGCCTGGACGAGGACCCGCCGGCGCCACCAGCAGCTCGGGCACCACCTCGCCCACCTGCCGGCCCGGGCCCGCCTGCCCCGATTCCGGCATCCCGCCGCACCCGGCGAGCACGAGCGCGGCCAGCACCAGCAAGGCGCCGGGCACCCCCCGCGCCCGGCGCCGGCGTACGACGTCAGCCACCGTCCTCACCATCAGCCACCATCAGCCACCGTTAGCCGCCCAGCTGGGTGCCGGGGGCAGACCGCGGTCGACTCTCGGCGCGATGCGCAGGTAAGGGCCACCGACGACGATCTCCCCATCGCTGTCCACCGGCCCGAGCGGCAAGGGTGAGGACGTCAGCTCGGTCCCGGCGGTGCGCGGGATGGTCAGCCGAAAGCACGACCCGTGGCCGGGCTCGCCCCATGCCTGCAACCAGCCCCCGTGCAGCCGGGCGTCCTCGCTGGCGATGGCCAGGCCCAGGCCCGTGCCCCCGAGCGTGCGCGCCCGGGAGGGGTCGGCACGCCAGAACCGGTTGAACACCAACGCCGACTCGCCCGGCTTCAGCCCTACCCCGTGGTCGCGCACCGACACCGCCACGGCGTGCTCGTCGGCCGCGGTCATCACCACCACCGGCGCCCCGTGCCCATGCTCCAGGGCGTTCACGACCAGGTTGCGCAGGATCCGTTCGAGCCGGCGCGCGTCGACGTCGGCGACACAGGCGCTCGACGGGGCAACGAGCTCGAGACTGCTGCCGCCCTTGGCCAGCGGGGCGGTGGCCTCGACCACCCGGGCAGCTACGTCACGGACGTCGACCGGCTCCAGGTCGAGGACTGCGCCGCCGGCGTCGATCCGGCTGATCTCGAGCAGGTCGGCCAGCAGGGTCTCGAACCGCTCGAGCTGGGTCTGCAGCAGCTCGGCCGAGCGGGCCGGGGCGGGCGCGAAGTCGGCCCGCGACTCGTGCAGCACGTCCGCCGCCATCCGCACGGTGGTCAACGGCGTGCGCAGCTCGTGCGAGACGTCGGACACGAAGCGTTGCTGCACCCGCGAGAGGTGCTCGAGCTGGCGGATCTGGCTCTGCAGGCTCAGCGCCATGGCGTTGAACGAGGCGGCAAGCTTGGCCAGGTCATCCTCGCCGCGCACGCGCATCCGCTCGTGCAGCCGTCCGGACGACAGGCGTTGGGCGACCAGCGAGGCCTGGCGAACCGGCGCCACCACCTGGCGGGTCACGACGAACGCGACCGCGCCCACGAGCAGCACCAGCGCCGCCCCGCCGAGCGACAGAGCGCGACGCACCAGGTCGAGGGTCAGCTGTTCACGCTCCAGGCTGAACACGAAGTACAGCTCGTAGTCACCGCCGACCGGAACGCTGACCTTCGACCCGATCGCGATACCAGGCACGCTGCGCGGCGAACCGGCGTACCGGATCTGGACGAACTGCGACTCCTGGCGCCCCGTTCGTTCGACCCGCTCGCGCAAGGCGAGCGGAATCACGGACGGCGACACGTCGCGCGAGCTGAGCACGGGCACGACGGCCGGGCGGTCATTGCCGCGGGCCCGCAGCAGGATGACGTCGCGCGAGCGGTCGGGTTCGGGCGAGGCGAGCCGGGGAAGCAGGTCGTTGACCAGCAGGTTCAGCCCCAGGGCGTCGGTGACCGTGTCGAAGCGCGCCTGTGCGTCGTGCAGCCCACGGTCGGCCTCACCACGCGCCACCACCAGCCGGTCCTGCACCAGACCGTCCCTGATCCGGTTGTACAGCAACGTCCCCACCGCCGCGACGACCACCAGCCCGAGCAGCATCGTGGTCGCCACCACCCGCAACATCAACGAGCGGCGCCAGCGGTGCAGCAGACCCCAGGACAGCGCCCGCACGCTGCGACGCAGCGCCACCTGCACGTTCACACCGCCGGCCCGGCCTTGTATCCGACCCCGCGGACCGTCACCACGACCTCCGGGCGCTCCGGGTCGACCTCGATCTTGGAGCGCAGCCGCTGCACGTGCACGTTCACCAGCCGGGTGTCGCCGGCGTGCCGGTAGCCCCAGACCTGCTCGAGCAGCAGCTCGCGGGAAAAGACCTGCCAGGGCTTGTGGGCCAGCGCCACCAACAGGTCGAACTCCAACGGGGTCAAGGAGATGACGTCCCTGCCGCGGCGCACGAGGTGCCCCGGGACGTCGATCTGCAGGTCGGCGATCTGCAGCTGTTCGGGGGCTCCGCTGCTCGTGCTGCGCAAGCGGGCCCGCACGCGCGCGACGAGCTCCTTGGGCTTGAACGGTTTCAACACGTAGTCGTCGGCACCAGACTCCAGGCCGAGGACGACGTCCAGGGTGTCTGTCTTGGCCGTGAGCATCACGATCGGGACGCCGGACTCGGCACGGATCCGGCGACACACCTCGACGCCGTCCAGGCCGGGCAGCATGATGTCGAGCAGCACCAGATCGGGTCGGGTGGCCCGGAACGCGCCCAGCGCCGACTCGCCGTCCCCGCAGTGCACCGGCTCGTACCCCTCGCCGCGCAGCACGATGCCGAGCATCTCCGCCAGTGCGACGTCGTCGTCGACGACCAGCACGCGACCCTTCACGCACCCACCTCTTTCACTTCCCACCATGGTCGCACCAACCAGGGCCGCCCGGTGCGGCCTCCACAGCCCCCGTCACCCCGGCCACTGGGGCACCCCGTGGCCGTTCCCCACCACTGGGGCGCTCCACCACCATTCCCCCCCACCACTGGGGAACTCCACCACCATTCCCCCGGCCACTGGGGCACCCTGCGGCCTTGTGGTGGCCGCGGGGTGCCCCAGTGGCCGGGAAGGTAGGCGCTAGAGCGCCCCACGGTGGGGAAACCAGGCGCCACGACAGGGACCAGACCCGGACGTCGACAGGGACCAGGCCAGATCCGGACGTCGACGGGGACAAGGTCAGATCCGGACGTCGCCGGTCCGCGGCCGTGGCACGATGGCGACGCGTCACCGGGGCGCGGCAAGCAGGAACAGCGGGAGTCATGAGCGAGCAACCACCGCCGCCCGGCGGCTGGCACGCGCCGGACGAGCCCAAGCCATGGGACTTGCCCGGCACCGACCCAGCCTCGCCGCCCACCGACCCAGCGCCGCCGCCCACCGACGCAACCTCGCCGCGCCCTGAGCTGCAGGACCTGCGAGGGACGAGCGACCCCGCGGGCCGGACCCCAGGCTGGGGACCGGTGACCGGCCCGGCGTACACCCAGACGTTTGGCCCGGCGTACGACCAGACGTACGGGCAGGCCACCGGGGCGCCGCACGGGGTCGGGCCGGGCGGCAGCTGGCGTGCGCCGCCCAAGCCAGGCGTCGTCCCGCTGCGCCCGCTCGGACTCGGCGAGCTGCTCGACGGGGCGGTGCAGACCCTGCGGCACAACCCGCGCGTGATGCTGGGCCTGTCGGCGGCGGTGATGGCGGTGGTCGGAGCGCTCTCGACCGGTTTCATGGTGGCTGGCCTGCCGCGGCTGCTGTCCGTGGTTGCCACCCCGCGCGACCAGGTCGATTCAACCCAGATCGCCGGCGCGCTCGGCGGTGGCGTCGCGGGCTTCTTGGTGCCGGCGCTGCTGCAGGGTTTGGCTGTGGTGGTGCTCTCCGGAGTGCTCATCGTGGCGGTCAGCGAGGCGGTACTCGGGCGCCGCCCCACCGTGGGCCAGGTCTGGGCGCGGGCTCGCTCGCGGGTGCCTGCGCTGATCGGGCTCAGCTTGCTCACCGGCCTGCTCACCGTGCTCGGGATGGTCGTGCTGGTCGGCCCAGGCCTGGCCCTACTGGCCGTGTCGGGGCCGGCCGCGGCCATTGCTCTGGCACTCGGGGTGCCGGCAGCCTTCGTCCTGGCGGCTCTGCTCTACGTGCGGCTGGCGTTCGCCGCGCCAGCCCTGCTGCTGGAGGACCTGTCCGTCGTGGCGGCGCTGCGGCGCTCGTGGCGCTTGGTGAGCGGGTCGTGGTGGCGGGTGCTGGGGGTGCTGGTGCTCACCGGGATCATCGCCTCGATCGTCGGAGCCCTGCTGCAGACGCCGTTCTCGATCCTCGGCACCGTGATCGCGGCAGCGGTCTCCGGTGGCTCGGCCGGGACCACCGCGCAGGTCACGCCGGCCTTGGTCATCACCTCGGCGGTGGGCAACCTCGGCACGATCGTGGCCAGCACGATCACCGCACCGTTCTCGGCGGCGGTCACGGCACTGCTGTACATCGACCTGCGGATGCGGCGCGAGGGCCTGGACGTCGCGCTGGCTCGCGCCGCCCAGGGCTAGGGCCGCCGTGACTTCCGCGCTGTGGGGCCAGTGGTCCATGCTCGCCGGCCGGCTGGACCCCACAGCGCAAGAGGCCCGCGGGTGGGCGCTGCGCGAGCTCAGCGACCCTGTGTACGCCAGCGCCCGGCCCGGTCTGCTGCAACGGCTGCTGACCTGGCTGTTCGAGCGGTTGAGCCAGCTGCACGTGCCAGCGGCGTTGGCGCCTGGACGAAACCTGGGCTTGGTGCTGCTTGCCGCGCTGCTCGCCTTGGTGGTGCTGGTCGTCCTGCGCCGCACCGGGCGGTTGCGGCGCGCCACCCGCGGCACCGCGCCACCCGCGGTGCTTGACGACGTACGACGCAGCGCGGCCGAGCATCGACGGCTGGCCGAGCAGGCCGCTGGCGCCGGCCGCTTCGACGTCGCGGTGCGCGAGCGCTTTCGCGCCGTGGCACGGGCTCTGGAGGAGCGCGCGATCCTGGACGAGCGCCCCGGCCGCACGGCCCGCGAGGTGGCCACCGAGGCGGCTGCGGCGCTGCCCGCGCTGACCCAGGAGCTGCGCGAGGGTGCCCGCGTCTTCGACGACGTCTGCTACGGCGCGCGCCCGGCGACCGCGGCCCAGGACGCCCAGCTCAGCCGACTCGACGTGGCCGTCGCTCGCGCCCGCCCGGCACGCGAACCGGCTCTCGCGTGCACGCTCGAGGGGCCGCTGAGGTGAGCGCGCCCCTGCCGGTGGCCCTGGACCAGCCGGTGACCAGAGCGCCCGGGACTTCGGCCCGAGAACGCTGGCGGCGTTGGCAGTGGCCGCTCGCGGTGGGCGCGGCGGTCGTGGCGGCCGCCCTGGCCGGGCTGGTGCTCCTGCGTCCTACGAGCACCGGCTACCTCGACCCCGGCAACGCTGCCCCCGACGGCACCCGGGCGTTGGTGCGCGTGCTGCGGGACCACGGTGTCGACGTCCGGGTCCGCACCCGCTTCGACCAGGTCGCCGCCGACCTGAGCAGCGGCGCGGGCAGCACCGTGGTGGTGGCGCGCACCGACCTGCTGCTGGGAGCACGCACCCAGGACCTGCGCCGTGCCGTGCTGGAGGCGCGAGCCGACCTGGTCCTGGTCGGCGCCGGTCCTGCCCTGCTGGCCGACCTGGACCTGCCCGTGGTCGTGGCCAGCACGGCAACCACCCCCGCCGTCCGCGACCCACAGTGCGCCGACCTGGTGGCGGGGCGGGCGGGTCCGGCCGTGGCCGGCGGGGTGACCTACCGTCCGGCCCGTGGCAGTCGCCAGCTCGTCACGAGCTGTTACCCCGGGGACGGCGGCGCGACCTACGTGGCCCTGAGCTCGCCGGGCGGGGGCCGGACGACGTTGCTCGGCTCGGGCTCGGCGCTGACCAACGAGCGGCTGGCCGACGCCGGTGACGCCGCCCTGGCGATCGGCACGCTGGCCACAGGGCAACGGGTGCTGTGGTGGACGCCGAACCCGGCCGACACCGCCGTGACCCGGTCACCGACCCTGCGCGAGCTGGTGCCCCGCTGGGTGCCCTGGGCGCTGGCCCAGCTCAGCGTGGCCTTCGTCGTGGCCGCCGCCTGGCGCGGCCGGCGCCTCGGGCGGCTGGTGCACGAGCCGCTGCCGGTCGTCGTCCGCTCGGTCGAGACCACGCTGGGTCGCGCGCGCCTGTACCGTAAGGCGCGCGCCCGGGGCAGAGCCGCGCAGGTGCTGCGGGTGGCCGCGCTGCGGCGGATCGCCAAGCG
>DAIETC010000010.1 GCA_027345905.1 Kineosporiaceae bacterium
TCGTCCAGGTACGACGCGTAGTCCGCGAGCGCGACGCCCTTGACCACCCGGGTGCCCCAGAACGGCGGCACCGGGATGTCGACGTCCAGCGCGACGTCCGAGCGCCGCGTGTCCGGCGCGGCGTCGGGCTCGAACGCCGTCGGCTTGCGCCGCACCCTGCGCTTGCGCAGCTCGGGCAGGGCCTCCTCCACGCTGAGCGAGGGGTCGGCCTTGGCCTTGGCGATGGCATCCATCAGCCGCAGCCCCTCGAAGGCGTCCCGGGCGTAGCGAACCTGACCCTGGTACACCTCGGCGAGGTCTTCCTCGACGTACGAACGGGTCAGCGCGGCTCCGCCGAGCAGAACGGGCAGCTGCGCCTTGACCCCGCGGGAGTTGATCTCCTGCAGGTTCTCCTTCATGACGACCGTCGACTTCACCAGCAGCCCGCTCATGCCGATCGCATCGGCGCGGTTCTCCTCGGCGGCGCGCAGGATCTCGCTGACCGGCACCTTGATCCCGATGTTCACGACGTCGTAGCCGTTGTTGGACAAGATGATGTCGACCAGGTTCTTGCCGATGTCGTGCACGTCGCCTTTGACCGTCGCCAGCACGATCGTGGCCTTGGTCTGGCGGTCCTCGTCCCCGCTGCCTTCGATGTGCGGTTCCAGGTGGGCCACCGCGGCCTTCATCACCTCCGCCGACTGCAGCACGAACGGCAGCTGCATCTCGCCGCGGCCGAACAGGTCACCGACCACCCGCATGCCGGCCAGCAGGTTCTGGTTGATGATGTCCAGGGCGGGCTGCCCGGAGGCGAGCGCCTCGTCGAGGTCGGCTTCCAGCCCCTTGCGCTCGCCGTCGACGATACGTCGCTCGAGGCGTTCGCCCAGGGGCAGCGCGGCGAGCTCTTCGGCGCGGGACTGCTTCAGCGAAGCCGAGTCCACCCCCTCGAACAGCTCGAGATAGCGCTGCAGCGGGTCGTAGGTGACCTGGCCCGTGCTCGGGTCGTCATCGGCGAACGTGCGCCGGTCGTACACCAGGTCGAGGGCCACCCGGCGCTGCTCCTCGTCGATCTTGCTCATCGGCAAGATCTTCGCAGCGTGCACGATCGCGCTGTCCAGGCCGGCGTTGATGCACTCGGCAAGGAACACCGAGTTCAGGACGGCGCGCGCCGGCGGCGCCAGCCCGAACGAGACGTTCGAGAGCCCCAGGGTGGTCTGCACGTCCGGGTAGCGGCGCTTGATCTCGCGGATCGCCTCGATCGTCTCGATGCCGTCCCGGCGGGTCTCCTCCTGCCCGGTGGCGATCGGGAAGGTGAGACAGTCGACGATGATGTCGGACGGCGACAGGCCCCAATCCGTGCCCAGGGTGTCGATCAGCCGCGAGGCGATGCGCACCTTGTCCTCGCGGGTGCGAGCCTGGCCCTGCTCATCGATCGTCAGCGCGATCACCGCGGCACCGTGTTCTCGAACCACCGGCATCACCCGGGCGAACCGGCTGTCCGGCCCGTCGCCGTCCTCGTAGTTGACCGAGTTGACGACCGCCCGCCCGCCCAGCAGCTCCAGGCCGGCCTCGATGACCGCCGGCTCGGTCGAGTCGAGCACCAACGGCAGCGTCGAGCTGGTGGCCAGCCGCCCGACCACCGCCTTCATGTCCTCGACCCCGTCTCGGCCGACGTAGTCGACGCACACGTCCAGCAGGTGCGCGCCGTCCCGGGTCTGGGCGCGCGCGATCTCGACGCACTCGTCCCAGTGCTGGGCCAGCATCGCGTCCCGAAACGCCTTGGAGCCGTTGGCGTTCGTGCGCTCCCCGATCGACAGGTACGCGGTGTCCTGGCGGAACGGGACGTGCTGGTACAGGCTCGAGACGCCCGGCTCGTGCCGGGGCCGCCGCGGTGCCACCTGGTGCCCCTGCACCGCCTGGACGACGCGGGACAGGTGCTCCGGCGTGGTGCCGCAGCAGCCCCCGACCAGGCCCAGACCGAACTCGGTGACGAACTGGGTGTGCGCCTGCGCCAGCTCGTCCGGCGTGAGCGGGTAGAAGGCGCCGTCGCGGCTGAGCTGGGGCAACCCCGCGTTCGGCATGGCACTGAGCGGGACCCGGGCGTGTTTGGCCAGATGCCGCAGGTGCTCGCTCATCTCGGCCGGACCGGTCGCGCAGTTCAGGCCGATCGCGTCGATACCCAGCGGCTCCAGCGCGGTGAGGGCGGCGCCGATCTCGGTGCCGAGCAGCATGGTGCCGGTGGTCTCGACGGTGACCTGCACCATGACGGGCAGGTTCTCGCCGGCCGCGGTCAGGGCCCGGCGCGCGCCGACAATGGCGGCCTTGGCCTGCAGGAGGTCCTGCGCCGTCTCGACCAGGACGACGTCGACACCGCCGGCGATCATGCCCTCGACCTGCTGCTGGTAGGCGTCGCGCAGCAGGGCGTACGGCGCGTGCCCCAGTGAGGGCAGCTTGGTGCCGGGGCCGACCGAGCCGATGACGAAGCGCGGATGTTCGTCCGTGCTGGCTGCGTCGGCAGCCTCGCGGGCGATCTGGGCTCCCGCCTGGGCCAGCTCGAGGATCCGCTCGCTGATGCCGTACTCGCCCAGGTTGCTCCAGTTCGCGCCGAACGTGTTGGTCTCGACGCAGTCGACCCCCACCGCGAAGTACGCGTCGTGCACCGAGCGCACGATGTCGGGGCGGCTCACGTTCAGGATCTCGTTGCAGCCCTCGTGCCCCTGAAAGTCGTCCATCGTGGGCTCGGCAGCCTGCAGCATGGTGCCCATCGCGCCGTCGGCTACCAGCACTCGCTGGGCGAGAAGTGAACGAAACAGGTCGGAGCGACTGCTCATGGGGGACCTTTGCGGCCGGGGGCTGGGCCTCAGGAGTCTATCGGGGCTGGGCGGCACAAGCCTCGCCGCAGGGCACGTACGGCGGTCCCGGCGTCCGCGCAACTAGGCTGGGCGAACCAATCGGCCGAGCCTGGCCGTGCGGGTGACCGACCTGGAGGCACGGTGATCGAGCTCGCGGACCCGCCCCAGCTGCGCGACCCGGTGATGATCGCCGCGTTCGAGGGCTGGAACGACGCAGGCGAGGCGGCCAGTGCGGTCCTGGAGCATCTGGCGCGGGTGTGGGACGCCGAACCGTTCGCGGCCTTGGACCCCGAGGACTACTACGACTTCCAGGTCAACCGGCCCACGGTCGGTCTCGGGCCCGACGACAAACGCCGGGTGACCTGGCCGACCACCCGCCTGCTGGCCGCGCGCGTGCCCTCGATCGGCCGCGACGTGGTCATCGTGGACGGCATCGAGCCCTCCATGCGCTGGCGCGCGTACACGATCGAGCTGCTGGAATGTGCCGCCCGACTGGGGGTGAGCACTCTGGTCACGGTCGGTGCCTTACTGGCCGACGTCCCGCACACGCGTCCCATCCCGGTAACCGCCACGAGCGAGAGCGCGCAGGTACGGGCGCGAGGCAACGTGGAGCAGTCGCGCTACGAGGGCTCCACCGGGATCGTCGGGGTGCTCGCCGATGCTGCTGCCCAGGCAGACCTGGCGGCCACCTCGCTGTGGGCCGCAGTGCCGCACTACGCCGGCGGCGGCCCCTCGCCCAAGGCCACCCTGGCGCTCCTGCGCCGGGTCGAGGAGCTGCTCGACATCACGATCCCGCTCGGCGACCTGCCCGAACAGGCGCAGGCCTGGGAGCGCGGAGTCGACGAGCTGGCCGCGAGCGACTCCGAGGTCGGCCACTACGTACGCGCCCTGGAACAGGCCAAAGACACGACCGAGCTGCCCGAGGCCAGCGGCGAGGCGATCGCCCTGGAGTTCGAGCGCTACCTACGCCGCCGCGACGACGACCCGCCGCGCGGCCGCTGACCCCCGCCGCCACTGGAGCACCCTGCGGCCGTTCCCGCGGCCACTGGGGCACCCTGCGGCCTTCTGGTGGCCGCGGGGTGCCCCAGTGGCCGCAAAGTTGGCCAGTAGCGCGACCCAACCTGGGCCGGATTACTGCCAGGGGGCACCGGTCGCTCCGTAAGGTGCCACGGGTGTGGACGACGGTGAGGCGGTCGTGCGCGCTCAGTGGCCGGTACGCCGAGGCGCTGGGTCGAGCCGGACGCCGAGCAGCGCGTCCACCGCGCGGGCCAGGGCAGCCGGGGCCTGCGGGTCGCACCCCGAGCCAGCCAGCTGCTGCCCGACCCAGGCGTCGACGGCGTCCAGGGCACCCGGTGCGTCCAGGTCGTCGGCAAGTCGCTCGCGGATCGCGGCCAGGGTCGGTGCTGCGGCCGGCC
>DAIETC010000013.1 GCA_027345905.1 Kineosporiaceae bacterium
GCGGCCGGCGCCGCGCTGGCTGGCCTGGCGGCCCGGCGCTGGAACAGTGCGGCCCTGGCGCTGCTCGCCTGGTCGGGCCTGAGCGGGCAGTTCGCCTGGCAGCGGATCGCGGCCGGGCCGCGGACCCCGGTCGAGGTCCGCGAGATGGCGCTGACCAGCCTGGCCATCCCGCCGGCGGCGGTGTGGCATCGGGCCGTGGGCACCTGGCGCACCCGGCGGACCCCGCCATGGCCGGCACCGGTGCGGGCCGTGCTGTTCGACCGGGACGGCACCTTGATCCGCGACGTGGCCTACAACGGGGACGCCGCCCAGGTGGAACCGGTGCCCACCGCGGCCGCGTCGCTGGCCCGATTGCGAGCAGCCGGACTGGCCGTCGGCGTCATCACCAACCAGTCCGCCCTTGCCCGCGGCCTGATCACCCGTGAGCAGCTGGACGCCGTGAATGCCCGGGTCGAAGAGCTGCTGGGCCCGTTCGACACCTGGCAGGTCTGCCCGCATGCAGACCAGGACGGGTGCGACTGCCGAAAGCCCGAGCCCGGCATGGTGTACGCGGCTGCGGCCGCACTGGGCGTCCAGCCCTACGAGGTCGCGGTGGTCGGCGACATCGGCAGTGACATCCAGGCCGCGCTGGCCGCCGGCGCGCGGGCCGTGCTGGTACCCAACCTCAAGACGCACCCGCAGGAGGTCGCTGCGTGCGACGTCACGGCCCAGACGCTGCAGGAGGCGGTCGACGTGCTGCTGGGCGCCCGGTGAGAGCTCTGGTCGCGCGGCTGGACAGCGACGGCGACGTGCTGCTCGCCGGCCCCGCCGTCCGTGCGATCGCCGCCGGCAGCGAGCACGTGACGTTGCTGGTCCCTCCGGCCGGGGAGCAGGCCGCGCGGCTGCTGCCGGGGGTCGACGAGATCATCGTCGTCCCCCAACACGCTCACCGGCCGGTACATCGTCGTGCACCTGGGCGCGTCCGCCCCGGCCCGGTCTGCGGCGACCATGGCTGCCAGCTCGCCGTCGTGCGCGGTACTCGGTGACCACTGCACGTGGTGTCGGCATGCTCTTCGCTACCCAGCACCGAGCGGGCCAAACCCGCCTCGCTGCGACGCGGGCACCCTTCGCGGCTACCGTAGGTGTGGCAGGCAGACGAGCAGATTCGTCAGGCAGACGAGCGCGTCGGCCCTGCCCTGGCGGCGGAAGGAGTAGCGGTGTCGTCATCGGTACCGATCCGCGCCGCGGAACCGCCCACCGGCGAGCCACGGGGTGAGTGGAGTCTTCGCCCCGAGGCGCAGAGCGCCCGCCTGGCCCGTCGGCTTGTGGCCCAGGCCTTGCAGGGCGCGGACGAACACCTACGCCGGCGCGCCGCTCTGATCACAAGTGAACTGGTCGGCAACGGCGTGCGGCATGCGCGCGGCGGCATGCTGCTGAGCGTGTGGCGGGTGCCGGCCGGCTGGGTGCTGGCCGTCGCCGACGACAGCCACGCCCCACCGGTGGTCAAGTCGGTGGGACAGCTGACGGAGGACGGCCGCGGGCTGTTCATCGTGCAGCGGATCAGTGAGAGGTTGGGTTGGGCACGCACCGCCACCGGCAAGGTGGTCTGGGCGTGCCTTGGCGACTCAGCCGCCCGCTGAGGGGGGAGCGTCAGCGAGGTGCGCCGGGCTGGCCCGCTCGGCCACCACGCGGGCGGCGATGTCGGCGAGCTTGACGTTCATCCGCGACGAGGTCGATCGCAGCAGCTCGAAGGCCTGATCGGCGTCGATACGGTGCGCCGCCATCAAGAGCCCGACCGCCTTGCCGATCTCGCGGTTGCTCGCCAGTCCCTGTTGCAGCTGCTCGGCCCGCTCGTGGTTGGCCGCCGCGGTCATCGCCACCGACGCGAACGAGGCCAGGATGGCTCCGGTGTTGGCCGAGACCGTCGTCAGCGCCCCAGGAGTGTCGGAGAAAACATTCAAGGCCCCGCTCTTGCGACCTTCGATGATCACCCGGTAGCCGATCATCCCGCGCACGCAGGTGTTCGCCAGCACCTTCTCGGCGAGCTGTGGCCACTCGCAGTTGGTGGTGATGTCGGGGTCGTATTGGAAGGACTCCTCGATGATCGCGTCGACGCATGGCCCGTCGCCGACCTCGCGCTCGAAACCGTCGACCTGGCGAGCCACCTCGTCGCTGGCCGCCGCTGTCGTGAACTCGCCCTTGACGAGCATCGCGACGCTGGCGTGGTCACAGCCGGGGATCAAGACCACGGCCGCCTCGACGAGCGCCTGCAGAACCGATGAGACGTCCTCACCGCTGTAGACGAGCCGGGCCATGGCCTCGAAGATCTCAGTCGTCTCGGCGGGAGGGTTTGAATTCACGGCCCATTGTCGCCTGCAGGTCGGCGTCTGGCAAGGATCGGCCCAACGGCGCGTGCGGCGGGTCCGGTTGCAGCCGCTGGGCTCAGCGCACCCCACGGGGTCGGAACTGGACGCTGATTCGCGGGCCTACTGCTCGGGCCGTCTTCGCGATCGCGTGCTCCCACGTGCGTTGGCACGAGCCGCCCATCACCACCAGGTCGCCGTGCCCGAGACAGAACCGGTGGACGGTGGTGCCGCCGCGCGGGCGCAGCAGCAGCGCGCGGGGTGAGCCGAACGACAAGATGGCCACCATGGTGTCCTCGTAGCGGCCGCGCCCGATGGTGTCGCCATGCCAGGCGACGCTGTCGCGCCCGTCGCGATACAAGCAGAAACCGGCCGTCCGAAACGGCTCGGCGCCGTAGTGGGCACTCAACCGCATCCGGGCCTGCGTCAGCAGTGGATCGGGCAGCGGGTCACCCTCGCCGTACCAGCAGAGCATGCGCGGCACGCGGACCACGCGTTCGTACATCTGGCGTTGCTCGCCATACCACGGCACGGCGTCCAGCAGCCGGTCGAACAGCTCGTTCGATCCGCTGACCCAGCCCGGCAGCACGTCGATCCAGGCACCGTCTTGCAGGTGAGTACGCCGGGCGCGGCCCAGGTCGCCGAGCTGCGCAACCGCGGGGCCGTCGTCCGGCAGGCCAAGGCAGTCCAGCAGCGAACCTTGCACCGTCATCGTCACGCGCCCGAGCGTAACCGCATTCGTACAGTTGTGCTAGTCCATGGGCGGGTGAGTCGGCAGGATCGCCACCACGTCGCCGACCGGCCGCTCACCGGTGGGGTCCGAAGGGCGGCCGAGCAGACGGCGACCCGCCACCATCGTCGTCGAGCCACCTCCGTCCAGGTTCAGCGCCGCGCGCGCACCCAGGGCCAGCATCACCCGGGACTGCTCGGCAAAGCTCATCCCGATGCTGTAGCCGGGATTGCGGCCATCCACCGAGACGAGGAACAGGTCGCCGCGGCCATCGAAGCCGGCCATGGTGCGCGGGTTGCGCGCCACCCCGAACGCGAAGTAGAAGCCAGGGTCGCCCGGATGCACGAAACCCTGCCGGTAGGCGTCGACGAAGGGCCGGCCGCCGCGGACGAGGAACGGGCCACCGTTGACGACGCCGGTCGCCTTGCGCAACACCAGAGGTCGGTTGTCGGCCCGAAACGCCGAGCTGACCGTCATCCGCTGCCCGACCCGCGCATGCCCGCGTAGCCAGTCGGCGCCCGCCCCGATGCCCTCAAGGACGCGCCCGGACGCCGGGATGGCGGCGCCGCGCTGCTCGCGGGCCTGGACGACGCGCCCGGCTCGGTCGAGCGTGACCGCGACCCCGGGGCCCGGTTGGCTGCTCGCCCCGAAGGCCGAGTCGAACGCGACGATCTCGTTGGGGTTGGTGCAGGTGAGGTCCTGCATCGCCCGCTCGAAGGGTTGATCGCCAGGTGCCCCGCAGTCACGAATCCGACCGACGCTGCGATCGACGCCGTTCAGGTCGATCGCCGCGCCGTCCGAGGAGCGCAGCCGCTGGTGGGTCGTCACCGAGGCCACCGTGCTGCGGCCGGCGTCCAACACTAGGGCGGCCCGGTCGGCGACCGCCTCGCTGTCGTAGACACCGTCCTGGACGCCGATGCCCGCCAGGTCGCCGGGCACGCCGTCGGCAGCACCCACCACGAAGTAGCCGCCGTTGACCGCGGCCACTGCGCCGAGCCGGGCGGCGAGCGACGAGGTCGTCTCCCGCCCGGGAACGACGCCGGTGGCGAGCACGGCGTGGACCCGGCGCAGCTGGCGGTGGTCGACCCGAAGGATCCGCACCACCCACGGACCAGTTGCGTTTGCCTCGAACAGCGCCGTGTTGCTCACACCCAGCCCGACGACGCCCGCAGCCTTCAGTGCCGCGTTGGCCTGTTGGGCATCGGCCTCGCTGCGGTAACCCCGACTGACCACGAGCCAGCCCAGCGGACCGACCTGCGGGTCATCGCCCGCTCGCTCGTCGATGCGCTGCACGCTCGCCACGCGGCCCTGCGCGCGGACGCGCTGGGCCAGGTCGTCGGCAGCCGCTTGGGTTGCCTGCAGCGACACCAGCGCCCAGGAGTCGCTCGTCGACGCCCGGCCGGCCACGATCGTGGTCAGCCGGACGCCGGGAGCCAGCTCGCGCTGCGTCGCCGTCTGCGTGGTGCCGGGCGGTCCGAGCGGCAGCGCGGGGACGGCGTCCGGGTAGCCGGTGGCCATCGGCTTGGACGCCGAGCTCTGCGCGAGCACGGCCTGCGCCGTGGCCGGGTCCGGAGCGAAGAAGGCGAGCCCGACACCGATCGCCAGGAGAAGGGGCACGAGTGACCTGCGCGCACGGGACATGGGCATCTCCATCGCATTGGGGCAAACCGGGTGATCGGAACTTTGCACACGAGCCGACCAGGTCGAGGTGACCTGCGGTGGTCCGGGAGGTGTCAGGTTGATGGCGGTCTGGCGATCCTGACTGCGCTGGCGGTCCGGGTCAGGCGTGGCGTTGGCCGGGACCTGCACGCGAGGGCCATGATGGCGCCATGAGTGTTGGTGACGCCGGCGCCCGCAACGTGCTCGGCGGCCCCCTGGAGGAGTGCGGCACCGACCCGCTGACCGGGTTTCACCGCGACGGCTGCTGCAACACCGGGCCCCACGATCTGGGCAGCCACACGGTGTGTGCGGTCGTCACCACCGAATTCCTTGCCCACCAGCAGCGGGTGGGCAACGACCTGTCCACACCCCGGCCCGAGTACCGCTTTCCCGGTCTGCGGCCAGGAGATCGCTGGTGCGTCGTCGCCGGCCGCTGGTTGCAGGCCTACCTGGACGGCGCCGCGGCACCGGTCGTCCTGGCCGCGACCCATGAGCGCGCACTGGAGCTGATCCCGCTGGACGTACTGCGGGAAAAGGCGATCGACGTCCCGGTCGACCCGAGCAGCTTGCTGTAGGTCACGCGCCCTGTGCAGCGCCTCACCGTGATTGTCGGTGGCCTTGCGTAGGGTTGCGCTCGAACCCGGAACTGACGGGGACACCAGCCCATGGCCGACCGATACGGGGGCGCCTCGTGAGCCAGACTGCCTTGCAGGACGCGGCGCCGGCGTGGGCGGGTCGCCTCACCGAGGACGGGCTGCGCGAGCGGCTGGGGTTCGGGACGTATGAGCGGGGCCGTGCCTACGCCCGCAACGGGGCCGTGTTGGCGGTGAACGTCGGTGATCGCGGGCGGCTGTTGCTGGCCACCGTGCGAGGCAGCGGCCGCAGCACCTACCAGACGCTCGTGGCGGCCGAGACCGGCAGCGACGCCGCGGTCCGCTGGTCGAGCCGGTGCAGCTGCCCGATGCAGGTGGACTGCAAGCACGTCGCGGCCCTGCTCGTCACGACCCGCAGCCGGTTGGTGCAGATGCAGGTCCCGGCGGTGCCCAGCTGGGAGGCGCAGCTGGCCGACCTCGTGCGGCCCGATGCCCCGGAGGTGACTGCGGCGGCGCTGGGTCTGCAGCTGGAGACGGTGACCCACAGGCCCACCCGGTACGGCTCAGCGGCAGACCCGGCCCCACGGATTCGCATCACCCCGGTCACGATGGGCAAGGCGAACCGGTGGATCAAGACGGGTGTGTCATGGCGCGAGCTGGAGGCCGGTAACGGTGCCCTCCCGGTGCCGGCGCAGCACCGCGAGCTGGCCGTGCTCATCGCCAGCCGGTTCCGCGCGAGCCAGCCCCCGTGGATCTCCCCCTACTCTCAGCCGCAGGTCTACCTCGACGACCTGGGCGCCGGCGGCTGGCGGCTCCTGCGGGAGGCGCTCGAGTGCGGCGTCGCCTTGGTGGCCGCCGGACAGGCTGGTCGGGTGGTGCACCTGGCCGACTCGCCGGCGTCCGTCGTGATCGACCTGCGCCAGGCGCACTCCGACGCCCCCGCGCAGCTGCGGGTCACCGTCCGGGTGCCCGACGTGGGCGACCTGGCCCCCAGCGAGGTGAACCTGGTCGGCTCGCCGCCCGTGGGCCTGTTCGTCGAGGCTGCCGACCGGCTGCTGCTCGCTCCCTTCGAACAGTCCCTGGACGCCGGGGTGAGCGCGCTGCTGCGCCGCGACGAGCCGATCTCCATCCCCGCACCCGACGTGCCGCGGTTCCTGGGCCGTTACTACCCCGCGCTGCGTCAGCGGGTCACCCTGGAGTCCGGGGACGGCACGGTGTCGTTGCCCGAGATCCTGCCCCCGCGACTTTCGCTGCGGGTGCGCTTCGCGGCCGGGCACCAGACCGACGTGCACTGGGGGTTCGCCTACACCAGCGGCGACCAGAGCGTGCGGGTGCCGATCGGCGGCAACGACACCCACGTCGTCCGCGACGCCGCGGCCGAGGCCGCCCTGCTCGAGCGCCTGAGCGTGCTGGACGCCGTTCCCGGGCTGCGCGAGGGCGTCGGCATGCGGCGCCGGCTGGTTCCCGACGTGCGGCTCAGCGGCCTAGGCACGGCCGCTTTCGTCGAGCAGGTGCTGCCAGACCTGCTGGCCAGGGACGACATCGAGGTGCAGGTCGAGGGCACCCCGGCCGAGTACGCCGAGACTGACGAGGCGCCCCTGATCGTCGTGTCGGCGACCGACTCCCGCGACCCCGACCACGTGGACTGGTTCGACCTGGGCGTCGCCGTCTCGATTGCGGGGCAGGAGGTGCCCCTTGCCCCGCTGCTCACCGCCCTGGCCCACGGGGACGATGAGCTGATCCTCGACAGCGGCACCTGGTTTCGGCTGGACCGACCCGAGCTGCATGCCTTGCGGCACCTGATCGACGAGGCACGCGCCCTCGAAGACCGGCCCAGCGAGAGCATGCGGCTCACCCCGTGGCAGGCCGGGCTGTGGGACGAGCTGGTCAGCCTCGGGGTGGTCGAGCACCAGAGCGAGCGGTGGCGGCGTACGGCGGGCGCACTGCTCAGCATGGACTCCGTCCCGCATCCCGAGCCGCCGGTCTCGCTGCGCGCGCAGCTGCGGCCCTACCAGCTCGACGGCTACCAGTGGTTGTGCCTGCTCTGGGACCACGGGCTCGGCGGGGTGCTGGCCGACGACATGGGCCTGGGCAAGACGCTTCAGACTCTGGCGATGGCTACCCGCGCCTACGAGCAGGGGAGTCTGGCTCAACCCCTGCTCATCGTGGCGCCCACCAGCGTGGTGGCGACCTGGGCGAGCGAGGCGGCCCGGTTCTGTCCGCAGCTGCGGGTCGTAACGGTGACCGAAACCCAGCATCGTGGTCGCCGGCCGCTTGCCGAGCTGACCGCGGGGGCGCACTTGGTGGTGACGTCGTACGCGCTGCTGCGGATCGACGATGAGGCCTACCGAGCGTTGCCCTGGAGCGGCCTGGTGCTGGACGAGGCCCAGTTCGTGAAGAACCACCAGGCCAAGACCTACCAGTGCGCCCGCCGGCTGCCCGCGCCGTTCAAGCTGGCCATCACCGGGACGCCGCTGGAGAACTCGCTGATGGACCTGTGGTCGCTCTTCTCCATCGCGGCGCCCGGGTTGTTCCCGAACCCGCAACGGTTCACCGACGCCTACCGCCGCCCCATCGAGGGCGGTCATGCCCCGGAACGGCTGGCGACGCTGCGTCGACGGATCCGCCCGCTGATGCTGCGCCGTACCAAGGAGCAGGTGGCTCCCGAGCTGCCGCCCAAGATCGAGCAGATCCTCGAGATCACCCTGAACGCCCAGCACCGGCGCATCTACGACAAGCACCTGCAGCGTGAGCGCCAGCGGGTGCTGGGCCTGATCGACGACCTGGCGCGCAACCGGATCGCGATCTTCCGGTCCCTCACCCTGCTGCGCCAGCTCGCCCTGGACGC
>DAIETC010000135.1 GCA_027345905.1 Kineosporiaceae bacterium
GAGGTGCTGGTCCCCTTCGTGAGCGAGCTGGTCCCGCAGGTCGACCTGCCCGGCGCTCGGGTGGTTCTTGACCCACCTGGCGGCCTCTTCAACGGTGGCGACGGTGGCGACGACGCGTGATGCGCATCGACGTTGTCACGATCTTCCCCGACTACCTCGCGCCGCTGAGCCTTTCGCTGATCGGCAAGGCCCGTGAGCAGGGGCTGCTCGACCTCGCCGTCCACGACCTGCGCGGGTTCACCCGCGACCGGCACCGCAGCGTCGACGACACCCCGTACGGCGGCGGCGCGGGGATGGTGATGCGGCCCGAGCCGTGGGGGGCGGCGCTGGACCATGTCCGCTCGCTCGCCGGGCCCGGCACCGGTGGCGCCCCGCACCTGCTTGTGCCCAGCCCCTCGGGCGTGCGGTTCAGCCAGGCGATGGCGCGTGAGCTCGCCGCCCAACCCTGGCTGGCCTTCGCCTGCGGGCGTTACGAGGGGATCGACGAGCGCGTGCTGCAGGACGGCGCCGAGGCCGGGCCCGTCACACCGGTCAGCCTGGGCGACTACGTCCTTGGTGGGGGAGAGGCGGCGGTGCTCGTCATCGTCGAAGCGGTCGCCCGGCTGCTGCCCGGCGTCATCGGCAACGCGCAGAGCCTGGTCGAGGAGAGCCACGAGGACGGGCTGCTGGAGTACCCCGTCTACACCAAACCCGCCGTGTGGCGCGGCCGCGAGGTGCCGCCCGTGCTGCTGTCCGGGCATCACGGCCAGATCGAGCGCTGGCGCCGCGACCAGCGGCTGCGGCGCACCGCCGCTCGCCGCCCCGACCTGCTGGCCCAGATCGAGCCCGCCAGCCTGGACGACGCCGACCGGGCCGCGTTGGCCGGCGACCCGACGTCCGGTCCGGACGACGCCACCTGAGCACCGCCGCCACCTGAGCACCGCGGTGTCAGGGTCAGGCGCCGACTGTGGCAGACTAGGCAGTCACGCCACGAGCCGGTCGCGGTCCCGCCACGGGGGAGCCGCCTGACCACGAGTGGCCCCCTGACTCTCACCGATCGCCGTGAGTGACCCGTGGCACCCGCGAGAAAGCGACAGCATCATGCAGACCCTTGACGCCATCGACGCCGCCAGCCTGCGCGACGACGTACCCGACTTTCGACCCGGCGACACCCTGAAGGTGCACGTCAAGGTCGTCGAGGGCACGCGCGCGCGGGTGCAGCTGTTCCAGGGTGTGGTGATCCGCCGCCATGGTGAGGGCGTGCGTGAGACCTTCACCGTCCGCAAGGTCAGCTTCGGGGTGGGCGTCGAGCGGACCTTCCCGGTGCACTCGCCGGTCATCGACCGGATCGAGGTCGCCGTTCGTGGTGACGTGCGCCGGGCCAAGCTGTACTACCTGCGCGATCTTCGCGGCAAGGCCGCCAAGATCAAGGAGAAGCGCGAGACCGCGCCGGCTCGTTGAACCGCCGCGGCGCACAGGCGGCCTGGTGCGCACTGTGGCGGGTTCTGGCGGGTTAGGCTCATTCCCGATGGACGTCGCCCGCAGCGACACGGTGGGTCCGGCGTACGACGGCCACGTGTCCCCCGCTCAGCAACCTGCTGCTGCCCCTCGGCGTGCCTGGAGCCGCGACCTGGCCCTGCAGGTCGCCGTCGCGCTGGCGCTGACCCTCGCTCTACGGCTGCTGATCGTGCAGGCGTTCTACATCCCCTCCGCCTCGATGGAGCCGACCCTGCAGATCGGTGATCGGGTGCTCGTCTCGCGTGTGGCCTACCGGTTCGGCGAGATCCACCGCGGCGACGTGATCGTCTTCGACGGGCGCGGATCGTTCGCGGCCCAGTCGCCCCACGCGGGTCAGGGTCTGCTGGCGGCGGCCGCCCACAGCGTCGGCCGGTTCCTTGGCGTCTCCTCCTCCGAGCGCGACTACGTCAAGCGGGTGATCGGGCTGCCCGGCGACCACGTGGTGTGCTGCGTGTCCGGCGCTCTGAGCATCAACGGCGCGGCGCTGCCCGAGCCCTACATCATGCCGGGCGAGGCGCCCAGCAACCAACCGTTCAACGTGATCGTCCCGCCCGGGCGGCTGTGGGTCATGGGCGACCATCGCAGCGACTCCGCGGACTCGCGCGCGCACCTGGGCGATCCGGGCGGCGGGACGGTCCCCGTGGACCGGGTGATCGGGCAGGTCGTGCTGCGATTTTGGCCGCCGAGCCGGTTCGGTCCGCTTCCCGCGGCCGCGGGGGCCCGCCCATGAGCGCTCCTGCCGAGCCCGAACAGGCCGATGAGATGTCTCCACCACCCGGAGCAGGTGCGCGCGGCGGCATCTTCGCCGCCTTCCGCGAGACCGTCATCGTCGTGGCCATCGCCCTGGCCCTGTCGCTGCTGGTCAAGACCTTCCTGCTGCAGGCGTTCTTCATCCCCTCGCAGTCGATGGAGAACACCCTGCTGATCGGCGACCGGGTGGTGGTCAGCAAGCTGACACCCGGGCCCTTCGCCGTCCAGCGCGGGGACATCATCGTGTTCACCGACCCCGGTGGCTGGTTGCAGCCGACGGCGGCGCCCAACGACGGCCCGGTGCGTGGCGCCGTCCGCGCGGCCCTGACGTTCATCGGGCTGTTGCCCACCGACTCCGGGAACCACCTGATCAAGCGGGTGATCGGACTGCCCGGCGACCACGTCGTCTGCTGCGACAGTGCCGGCCAGCTGAGCATCAACGGAGTGGCGATCACCGAGCCGTACGTGTACCCCGGCAACGTGCCGTCCGAGCGTCGGTTCGACATCACCGTGCCACCGGGCCGACTGTGGATGATGGGCGACCACCGCCAGGAGTCGGAGGACTCGCGCTACCACGACAACGGCACGGGGGGGACCGGTTCGGTGCCGATCAGCGACGTGACCGGCAAGGCCTTCGTGATCGTCTGGCCGTTCGACCGGGCCCGGCTGCTCTCGCGCCCGGCCGCGACGTTCGCCAAGGTCCCCGCCCCCACCTCCCCGTGATCATGCCATCGCGGTGCAAGGTGGGTGCATGGACGGTCGCTGCGTGGTGCGGGGCGGGCGGGCGATGATCCCCACACCCTCGCTGCGCGTCGAACGAGCGCTGCTGCGCCAGGGATGCCGGTTGCTGGCGGCAGTCGATGAGGTCGGCCGAGGAGCGCTGGCCGGACCGGCGTCCGTGGGCGTCGTGCTGGTCGACCTGAGCGTTCGAAGCGCCCCGGCCGGGGTGCGTGACTCCAAGCTGCTGACCCCGGCGGCCCGCGCGGCGCTGGCGCCACGGATCAAGCGTTGGGCGCTCGGGTATGCCGTCGGCCACGCCGGCCCCGACCAGGTGGACGCACTGGGCATCTTGGGAGCGCTGCGCCTGGCCGCGACGCGGGCCCTGGCCACGTTGCCGACGCCTGACCTGGTGCTGCTGGACGGCAACCATGACTGGCTCAGCGACCCGATGAGCGCCGGCCTGTTCGAGACCACCACCCTGCCGGTGCGCACCAAGATCAAGGCCGACCAGTCCTGCTCGTCCGTGGCCGCGGCCAGCGTCCTGGCCAAGGTCGAGCGGGATGCGCTGATGGTGGCCCTGCACGACGCGCACCCCGAGTACGGCTGGGCGCTGAACAAGGGCTACTCGGCCCCCGAGCACGTGGCCGCCTTGTTGGCGTGGGGCCCCACAGTGCATCACCGGCGCAGTTGGCGGCTGCCGTCGTACGCCGACCCGGCCGGTGTGCGTCAGGATGGGCCCGTGAGGGACGTGCAGATGCAGGCGGCGACATGAGCGCTGAGGACCTGGAGAACTACGAGACCGAGATGGAGCTGTCGCTGTACCGCGAGTACCGCGACGTGGTCGGGCTGTTCTCGCACGTCGTCGAGACCGAGCGCCGGTTCTACCTGGCCAACTCCGTGGACGTGCAGGTGCGCTCGGACGCCGGCGAGGTGTTCTTCGAGGTCACGATGAGCGACGCATGGGTCTGGGACGTCTACCGGCCGGCGCGGTTCGTCAAGAGCGTCAAGGTCATCACGTTCAAGGACGTCAACGTGGAAGAGCTGGCCAAGTCCGACCTCGAGCTACCCAAGGACACCAGCTTCCCCCGCTGACCGCTGCTGCGGCCACCCTCGTCCCGCTGCGGCCCCCTGCTTGGGCCACTGGGGAACCCTGCGGCCTTGAGGTGCCGCGGCCCCCTGGCTCTGGGCCACTGGGGCACCCTGCGGCCCTGAGGTGGCCACTGGGGCACCCTGCGGCCGACGCTAAGGGCAGTGTGCCGCCCCACCGTGGGGCGAGTTCGTGCCGGGATCAGCTCGGACGACGCCCCGAACCTTCGTCCGGCGGGCAAACTACCAGGTCGGCTGGGTGCTCGTGCTCGCCGTAGCGGGCCAAGAAGGCGCGTACCTGGCGAATGAAGTTGAGCTCGTCACCGAACGCATCGGCCGGCGCGATCGGCAGGACGGGGATGCCGTACGTTCCCAGCGCCCGAGCCCGCTGCTGGGTGCGCTTGTAGGCGGACGGCGACAGGTGCCAGGTCATGGAGTCGATCTGCATGGCCGCCCCGATCCCCTTCCAGTACCCGTCCGGCGTGGCGACGTGTTCGCCGTCCAACGTCCACAGCGACCAGTTCCACAGCGGCTGCGGCACGCCGTGTCGCTCGAACATGCTGCGCACCTGAGCTTCAGCCGCCGATCGCACTCCCGCGCTGATCTCCGCCAGCGCTTCACGTCCGAGCGCCGAGCGCTGCCGCGCCGCCTGGGCGATCGCCTCGGCGAGCTCGTCAACAGTGCACAGCCGGGTCTGGACGACGTCCGCGACCAGTGCGCGCACGTCGTCCAGCCGGGTGATGAGGCGGCAGGCATCAACCACGGCTCGGGCCGGCGGCGCGAGCGGCAGCCCGCTGCGCAGGCGGGGCCCCGGAGGTTTGCGCGTGCGCTCGATGACGAGCCCGGGCCGGGACTGTCGGCGGCGTTGATGTGGCACCAGCAGGTGGATGTGACGCTCAGCCGGCAACGCCCGGGCGCCGTAGGCCTGCAGGGCGCTCAGGCCAGTCAGCAGCGTGTCCGGCCCCGCGTACGCCAACGCACCGAGCAGTTGCTCGCGCCGGGTGGGCGTGCCGGTGTGCGTGAGGACGACGCCGGGCTGCAGGCGTTGCCACGGCCCGGTGCGCCGGATCCGTTTGCACACCGTCGACAGCGTCACCCCCGCCTCGATCAGCTGGGAATGCGTCAGGACCTGCTCTCGAAGGTGTACCTGCGCCTCGAGCGCCCGGCGGTCGACAACTCGCGGGTTGGTCATCGGCCCACTGTGCCGCTTGCCCGGGCGTCTGAGAGCCGCTGGCGCCTTCCTGTGGATAACTGGCCCCTCCCTCTGCCTAGGCCTGCGCGGGGCTACCGGCGCCGATACGCCCCAGTGTGGGTGCAGGTACTGCCCTCGCCGCCGGCCACTGGGGCACCCCGCGGCCACCACAAGGCCGCAGGGTGCCCCAGTGGCCACGGGTGCGGCAAGAGGCTTCCCCAGTGGCCACGGGTGCGGCCACCGGGGCGTCGCCGGCTGGGATGATGGCCCGATGGTCTTCACCCTGCGGCGAGCGGACCCCAGCGGGGCAGT
>DAIETC010000014.1 GCA_027345905.1 Kineosporiaceae bacterium
GATCAGGTCGGTGGACCGCAGGGTGGCCGAGAGCGCGTTCGCGACACCCACCAGGACGGCGTCGCCGCCGGTGTGACCGCGGCGGTCGTTGATGGTCTGCAAGTCGTCCACGTCAATGTAGGCAACGACTAGGGACTGTCCGGTACGTTGCGCTCTGCTCATCTCGCGCTGCAGCGCCACAAGGCCGGCGTCCCGCAGATAACCGCCCGTCAGCGCGTCGACCGAGGCGAACTTGCGCTCCTTCGCCGACGCCGCACGGTCAACGAGGGCCCGGTCGCGGTCCAGGCCGGCGCTCGTGCGCGCGTCAGCGCCGACGCCGCGGTGCGCCAGGGCACGGTTACGGTCGCGTTCGGCCTCCAGCCGCCGACCAGCGCCGACACCCCAGTCCGGGGAGGCGGGCGACCGGCCGGCAGCGTCGATCCGAGCCAGCTGTGAGGGCGGCAACGCCTCCATGTCGCGGTTCTGGCCGCTCGACAGCGCGGCCGCATCCACTGTGTTGGCGTACCTGGGGGCTCTGTCGTACCTGGGGGCTCTGTCGGACCAAATGGCGTTGTCGTACCCAGCGGCCGCCTGGTCGCGCCGGTCGGCTGCCTGGTCGCGCCGGTCGGCTGCTTGGTCGCGCTGGTCACCAGCCAGGTCGCGCTGATCGGCTGCTCGGTCGCGCTGGTCGCCGACATGGTCGCGCTGGTCGGCGATCTGGTCTCGGTCCAGGCGGCCCACGGCTGCGGTTCTCGGCGCGGACGGCGGACGGGGCATCAGGCGCGACGGCACGTGTTCGGCCAGCCACTCGTGCAGCTGTTCGAGGGGGAGTGGGCGGCTGAGCAGATACCCCTGCGAATAGTCGCAACCCAGTTGACGCAACAGGGCAAGCTGCTCGGCGCTCTCGACTCCTTCGGCCACCGCGCTCAGACCCACGCTGTGCGCGAGGGCGATGGTCGAGGCCACGATTGCCGTGTCAGCCGCGTCCGCGCCCAGCCCGTCGACAAAGGACTGGTCGATCTTGATGCGGTCGACCGGGAAGTGCTTCAGGTACAACAGCGAGGAGTAGCCCGTGCCGAAGTCGTCCAGATCCAGCCCGACGCCGAGATCCTTGATCGCTTCCAGCACCGATGTCGCAGCGCTCATGTCGTGCAGCAGTGCGGTTTCAGTGACTTCGACGATGATCTTCGCCGGGGGACATCCCGTGCCGTCGAGCGCGTCCGCAAGCATCTGGACCAGGCCGGGGTCGCTGAGTTGACGCGCCGAAACGTTGATACTGACGCTGGGTGCGGCCACGGTCCGTCGGGCCAGCTCAACCGCCGCCAGGCAGGCCTGGCGGGTCACCCAGGCGCCCAGAGTGACGATCTGACCGGTTCGTTCGGCCACGTCGATGAAGGACGCCGGCGCCAGCAGCCCGACGCCCGGACGCTCCCAGCGAACCAGGGCCTCCACACCGACGACGTCGTTGGTGACCAGCTCGACGATCGGCTGGAAGTGCAGCCGCAGCTCACCGTTGGCGATCCCGCGTTGCAGGTCGTTCGCCAGTCGCAGGCTGCCGCCCGGGGCGTGCCGGTGGGTTGCGGCATCGAACCAGACGGTACGTTCCCGTCCGCCTGACTTTGCCGCGTCAAGGGCGGCCGTCGCCGAGCGGAACAGGTCCGCCGCCGGTACGACGCTGCTGCAGGCCAGACCGCCGCTCATCGTCAGACGGACCTGATCGTCGCCGGTCAGGAATGGTTCGCGCATCGCCTGCCAGAGGCGGTCCACCAGCTCGTTCATCGCCGGCACTGGGTCGCCGCTTTGCACGATGCACAGGAACTCATCGGCCTGCCAGTGCCCCAGGATGGCCGGCCCGGCCAGGCAGCGCAGGCGCTCGGCCAGACCGCGTAACACCTCGTCACCGGCGTCGGGGCCGCAGCCTTGGTTGACGAGGGCGAAGGCGTCAATGTCGAGCAGGGCGACCGCGCGTTGCACACCGTCGGGCAGCGGGTCGGCGAGCCTTCGCTGCAGCCAGCGCCGTCCCGGCAATCCCGTCAGCTCGTCACATTCCAAAGCGCCGGCCACCCGCTCGCAGGCCGCCGGGTCCGTCTGTGCCGTGTCGGCAGCAGTGGCCAGTGCCGGAGCCAGCAGGGCGCCGGCCATGTCGACCACGTCGGGTCCGGCGTCCATCATGGGTTGGGACAGGGTCGACACGACTCCCGCGAAGCACCCGTCGGCTTCCTGGATGGCCGCGGTGTGCACCCGCACCGGGATGTGCCGCCCGTCGCGGTGCAGACGCACGGTGTGGTACGCCGGCTCCGAGCCGCCGGCGCTGAGCGTGCTCCAGGTGCGGTCGCACTGTGCGCGGGAGTCATTGGGGATCAGGCCCACCACCCCGCCAAGCACCTCGGACCGAGTCCAGCCCAGCAGATGCTCGGCGGCGGGGTTCCATTCGCGGACTCGACCCTCGGCGTCCAGGATCATGATTGGTTGCGGGGAGTGCTCGAGCAGGGCGGTGAACTGGCGGCGGCGCATCTGCGAGGCCACATCTGCTTCCAGCGCCGACAGCGTCCCGTGCACCCCTGGCTGCAGGGGGTGCGGTACGGCCATGGCGTGTCCTGACTTGGGCTGTTGTGGGCACGGGCGAGACAGGGGAGTAGCCGCAACCATCGGTTTTGACGCGATCCCGCAGCATCGGCGCGAAGCCGCAGTAACTTGATCCCTTCGCCAGGCTAGGGGCAACTGTGTGGGGCTACGACCGGAAGCAAGCCGGTTCATTCACCCGCCAGCCATCGCCCCGACGATCAAGAATGGCTCGATACCGGTTGCGACCGCCTCCGGTAGCGGCGTGTCCGGCTCCTCGTGTGACAGGTCGCGTTCGCACGCGAAGAACCGCACGAACGGACGACGCTGCTTGGTCGTCTGGTCTCGGATCGTGCCTCGCAGGGCGGGGTAGCACGTTTCCAACGCGTCCAGAACCGCACCTTGGGTGAGCGCGCCGTCCAGGTGCAGCACGGCCTCATGGTCCAGCCGGGCCAAAGTGCGCAGGTGCGCCGGCAGCAGTACCCGGATCACGGCAATGTCTGAACTTCGACGGACAGCACTGGGGGAAGGTCACGCACGATCGCCGACCAGGTGTCACCCGCGTCGGGCGAGGCGTACACCTGCCCGCCCGTCGTCCCGACGTACACCCCGCACTGGTCGAGAGTGTCCACTGCCATCGCGTCGCGTAGCACGTTCACGTAGCAGTTGTTCTGCGGCAGGCCGTCGGTGAGCGGCTCCCACTCGTTGCCACCGCTGCGGCTGCGGTAGACGCGCAGCTTCCCGTCCGGTGGGTAGTGCTGGGAGTCGCTGGTGATCGGCACAACGTAGAGGGTTTCTGGTTCGTGTGCGTGCACCTCGATCGGGAAACCGAAGTCGCTGGGCAGGTCACCGCTGACCTCATACCAGGAGTCGCCACTGTCGTCGCTGCGCATGACGTCCCAGTGCTTTTGCATGAACAGCACGTGGGGCCGCGAAGGGTGCATCGTGATGTGGTGGACGCAGTGCCCGACCTCGGCGTCCGGGTCCGGGATGCCGTCGGACAGCAGGCCGCGGTTGATCACCTGCCAGGACTGACCGCCGTCATCGGTGCGGAAGGCGCCGGCGGCGGAGATCGCCACGAACGCTCGCTCGGCGTTGGTCGGGTCCAGCAGGATGGTGTGCAGGCACAGACCGCCGGCCCCGGGTTGCCAGGAGGGTCCCGACCCGTGGCCGCGCAGCCCGGACAGCTCCTGCCACTGCTGGCCGCCGTCGGTGGAACGAAACAGCGCGGCGTCCTCAACCCCGGCGTAGACCGTGTCCGGGTCGTTCAAGGACGGCTCCAGGTGCCACACCCGGGTGAACGCCCACGGGCGCGGCGTGTCGTCGTACCACTGGTGGGTCCCCGGGACACCGTCGTAGCTGAAGTCGTTGCCGGTGGGTTGCCAGCTGCGGCCCCCGTCGTCCGAGCGCTGGATGAGCTGGCCGAACCAGCCGCTGGACTGCGAGGCGAACAACCGAGACGGCTCGAGCGGCGAACCCTTCAGGTGGTAGACCTCCCAGCCGGCGAAGTGCGGGCCGTCCACCCGCCACTGCTCGCGTTTGCCGTCGGCACTGAGAATGAAGGCGCCCTTGCGCGTCCCGACGAGAACCCGAACGCCGGTCATCGCTGCTCCCTGCCCTCGAGGCCGCCGCTGGACTACGACGCCCACTAATCCTCACGCACAGGCCTGCGGAAGGCAATGACGCCGCTGCCTTGTGGCGGCGCGACGGCTCTGCGCCGCGGCGCCGGGTCACCAAGCTTGCGTTACGTGATGCCTCGGGCTGACATCACGTCGTACCGGCGGGGGCGCCGAGGAGATGGGGGACCAGGGTGGAGCCGCTACGGGTCTTGCGGACCTCGAGCTGGGCGGGGATCCGGGCCCGCAGGCTGGCCACATGGCTGACCAGACCGACAGCGCGTCCGCCCTCACGTAGGTCGTCGAGAACGCCCATGACCTCCTCCAGGGTGTCGTCGTCCAGACTGCCGAAACCCTCGTCGACGAACAGCGTCTCGATCGCGGCGCCGCCGGCCTCGGCCTGGACGACGTCGGCCAGGCCGAGCGCTAGGGCCAGCGAGGCCAGAAACGACTCACCTCCGGACAGGCTCGAGGTGTCGCGCTCGATGCCGGTCCACGCGTCCAGGACGCGCAGCCCCAGACCGCTGCGTGCGCCGCCCTTGGCACGCTCGTCGCTGTGCACCAACGCGTACCGTCCGTCCGACATCACTGCGAGCCGTTCGGTGGCGGCCGCGGCGACCTCTTCCAGGCGGGCGGCCAGCACGTACGCCGACAGGCGCATCCGCAGGCCGTTGCCGCCGCCGGTGCCGGCAAGGCAGGACGCGAGCGCGTCGACCGTGTCGTACCGCTGACGTGCGGGCGCCGTGGCGCCCTCGTGCGCATCCAGCGCAGTCGCCAGCGCACTTAGCCGCCGGGCGCCGTCGTGCGCCAGGGTTGCCGCCGACGCGGCGCGCTGCAGTGCGCGGTCTGCTTCGAGCACCCCGGCACGAAGCGCCGCGAGGTCAGGGTCGGCCAGGTCGCCCACACCGACCAGGTCGGGGTCGGCGAGCAGCTCGAGCAGGCCGGCGCGCTGGCGTTCGTGCTGCTCGACGGCACTGACCAGCTCGTCCAGGTCGGCAGGCGCCAGCAGCGCCTCGGCGGCGGCGTCCAGGTCGGCGAACCCGTACTCGGCGGCGGCGGCCTGCAGCCGCTCGTCCTGCTCGCTCGCCAACCGTTCGCCCACCCCCGCATCGCCCACCGCCTGCAGCAGAGCTTGCATGGCCTCGAGCTCGGCCTCCAGCCGCGCGGTGCGGGCCAGCACGTCTGCGTCCCCACCACACAGTTCGGTCAGCTCCTCGGCGAGCGCAGCGCGCTGCTGCGTGAGCTCACCCAGGGACGCCGTGTGCTGGGCCTGCGCCGCCAGGGCCTGCTGCTGCTCGGCCAAGGACTGCTCCTGCGCCGTCGTGGCCCCCGTGACCGCGCCCAGCGCGCGGCCGACGTCCGCGCGGGCTCGTTCGGCGACCAGCACCCGTGCCTTCGCCGCCTCGCAGGCCGCCGTGGCGTGCGCCAGATCGGCGCCCTGCGTCGCCGTGACGAGCTGGTCTCGGGTCGCCAGCAGGGCGAAGTGCCGCTGCACGGCGTGTTCACGGGCGGTCCGACTGGCCTCCGCGGCCGCGCTGGCGTGCTGCTCGTCGCTGGGGCCGACGGGCTGGCTACCTGCCGAGGCGGGCTCCGGGTGCTGACGACAACCGCACACCAGGCACGGCTCACCGTCTCGAAGGGCCGCGGCCAGCTCGCTGGCGATGTCGCCCAGACGTCTCTCGCGGATCGTGATCAGGTGCTCGCGCGCCAGCTGGTCGGCCTGCACGGCCGCGATCTGGGCGCGCTCGGCCTGCTGCAGCTCAACCTCGCACGTCGCCAGCTCACCTACCTGCTGCAGGACCTGCTGGGCGGCTTGGTGCGCCGTGGTGGCTGCCGCCAGGTCTGCGGCAGCCAGCTCGCCCTGTTGGCGCGCAGCTTGGTGGCCGGCCAGGGCGGCGCAGGCCTGCGCGTGAGCGGCCTGAGCCCGATCGAGCGCGGCACCGGCCGCGTTCAACTGCTCGCTGGTCTGGGCGATCCGCTGGTCGAGCTCGGCCAGCTGCCTGGCTCGCGACCGCGCGGCCGCCAGGGAGCCCAGCGCCATCTGCTGCTCGCCCACCAACCGACGAAGCTGCTGCTCGTCGGCTTCGCGGCAGGGTGGGGGAGCGGCGGCGCGGGCCGGCTGCACCTCGGCGCGCGCCGCCGCGGCTGCTGCTCGCGCC
>DAIETC010000155.1 GCA_027345905.1 Kineosporiaceae bacterium
CTGCTCACCTACGACGAGAACACCGCGGGCGGCCTGATGACGACCGAGCCGGTCGTGCTGGCCCCCGACGCGACCATCGCCGAAGCGCTTGCCGTCGTGCGTCGCGCCGAGCTCAGCCCCGCCCTGGCGTCCAACGTGTACGTCTGTCGCCCGCCACTGGAGACCCCAACCGGGCGGTTCCTGGGGCTGGTGCACCTGCAGCGGATGCTGCGCGAGCCGCCGCACGTGGCGATCGGCACCATCTTGGACAAGGACATCGAGGCGCTGCTGCCGAGCGCCACGCTGGGTCAGGTCACCCGGTTTCTCGCGACGTACAACCTGGTCGGGGTGCCGATCGCCGACGACGACGGGCACCTGCTCGGCGCGGTGACCGTCGATGACGTCCTCGACCACATCCTGCCCGACGACTGGCGCGAGGTCGTCGAGCCCGAGCCTGCCCAGCACCCACGTCCGCCGGGCGTCGTCGTCGCCAAAGCGGCCAAGGCACGCAGCAAGCCCAAGAAGCAGCCCAAGGCGGCCCGCCGTGGCCCGTGAACCCCATGCGCCCCGTAGCCGGACGCCGACCCTGGACCAGCCGCTGGAGTCCCGTCGCGCCCTGATCGCACGCCCCCAGGTCGACGCCGAGGCGTTCGCGCGCTTCGCCGAACGCTTTGCCCGGTTCATGGGCACAGCACGCTTCCTGGTGTACATGACGGTGTTCGTCGCCGTGTGGTTGCTGTGGAACACCCTGGCCCCCACGGCGCTGCAGTTTGACCCGCGCCGGCTGAACTACACCCTGCTCACGCTGATCTTGTCGTTGCAGGCCTCCTACGCGGCGCCCCTCATCCTGCTGGCGCAGAACCGGCAGACCGACCGCGACCGGGTGGTGGGCGAGCAGGACCGGGCTCGCGACGAGCGGGGACTGGCCGACACCGAATACCTCACGCGGGAGGTCGCCTCGTTGCGCATCGCCATCCGCGAGGTGGCGACTCGCGACTTCGTGCGCTCTGAGCTGCGCGCCCTGCTCGACGAGCTCGAGGAACGCACGTCACCCCCTGCCGAGCACGACGCGAGCGGGCAGGCGGCGCCGACGTCCGGCTAGGCAGACGGGCCGTGGATCCGGGCGCAGGAACTGACACTTCACCCGAACGGCTCACGTGCCGATGTGCCCCTTATGCCATCTGCCACCCCAGAGACGGTCGCTCTCTCCGAGCGCTTCAGCCCGCCGGGCGAGCGCGGGGCCTCGCCCGTCGCCGTTCCCCTGTCCAGTGCCACGGGCAGGGAGGCCGGCCGCTCGGTGCGCCGCCGCCTGGGTGAGGTGCTCGTCGACCAGGGGCTGGTGAGCGAGGAGGAGCTCGCGAGCGCGCTGGCCATGCAGGCCACGGACCCGCCGCCGCGTCGACGCCTGGGTCAGGTCGTGGCCGACCTCGGCTTCGCGACCGAACGCCAGGTGGCCGAGGCGCTCGCCGCGCACCTGGGACTGGACGCGGCCGACCTGTCCCGCGTCGTCCCCGCCCCCGACGTGGTGCGGCTGCTGCCGCGTGCCGTGGCCGAGCGCACCGGCGTGCTCGTGCTGGACCGGCACGAGAACGGGGGGCTCGTCATCGCGACGTCCGACCCCACCAACGTCCTGGCCCTGGACGACGTGCGCATGTACACGCAGGCCAGCGAGCTGTTCGTCGTCGTGGCCCCCGCCACCCAGATCAAGGACCAGCTGACGCGGGCCTGGTCGCTGTCGGAGGACACCTCCGGCGTGAGCATGATCGCCGAAGACATGGAGGAGGCCAACGCCGACGACTTCGGCGCCGGTGACGTCAACGACGCGCCGATCGTCAAGCTGGTCAACCAGGTGCTGGCTGACGCTGCCCGGCTGCGCGCCTCCGACATCCACATCGAGATGCAGCGAGACGGCCTGCGCATCCGGTATCGCGTCGACGGGCTGCTGCGCGACGTGATGACAGCCCCGCGCAGGCTCGGCCCGTCCATCGTGAGCCGGATCAAGATCATGTCCGGCCTGGACATCGCCGAGCGTCGCGTCCCGCAGGACGGTCGCAGCCGCATCGTCGTGGACGGGGCGTCGATCGACACCCGGGTGAGCAGCCTGCCGTCGCTGCACGGGGAGAAGATCGTCGTGCGGCTGCTGACCCGCGCCGACGACGTCCCCACTCTTGAGTCCCTGGGCTTCGAGCCCGACCAGCTCAGCATCTTCCTCGCGGCTCTGGCGGTGCCCCAGGGGTTGGTGCTGATCACCGGCCCCACCGGTTCGGGCAAGACGAACACGCTGTACGCGGCGATCCACCAGACCATGACCCCGGAGAAGAACATCGTCACCCTCGAGGACCCGATCGAGGTGCAGCTGCCCGGGATCACCCAGGTGCAGGTCAACGAGAAGTCGGGGATGACCTTCGAGCGCGGCCTGCGTTCGATCCTGCGCCAGGACCCCGACATCGTGCTGGTCGGTGAGGTGCGCGACGCCCTGACCGCCGAGCTGGCGCTGAAGGCCTCGTTGACCGGGCACCTGGTGCTGACCACCTTGCACACCAACTCCGCGGTCGCGGCCCTCACCCGGCTGGTCGACATGGGCGTCGAGCCGTTCCTGGTCGCGTCCTCGCTGACGGCGGCGGTCGCCCAGCGCCTGGTCCGCAGGCCGTGCGACTCGTGCGCCGAGGGCTACATCCCGGACGACGGGACGCTGGCCCTGCTGGGCCTGCGCCTTGAGGACATCCTGGACGCCACGCCTCGCAAGGGCACCGGCTGCCCCGAGTGCGCCGGCACCGGTTACCGCGGCCGCACCGCCGTATACGAGGTGCTGGAGGTCGACACGGCCATGCGCACCGTGCTGATGAGCTCGGCGACCGAGTCCGCAGTGGGGGCGCAGGCACGTGCGGTCGGCATGAAGACGCTGCGCGCAAGCGCACTGGAGAAGGCCAAGCGCGGCGAGACCACGTTCGAGGAGGCCGTCCGGGTCACCCACTCCGACCACTCCGGGGGGCGGCACTGCCCCTCGTGCGAGCGGGGGGTCGAGACCGGGATGGTGTTGTGCCCCTGGTGCGCGGCCGCCCTGGACGTCGGCAGCTGCAGCGCGTGCTCGCGCCAGATGGACCCCGACTGGATCGTCTGCCCCTGGTGCCGGAACACCGGCTCCGGCGAACCGGACACGCCACCGGGCACACCTGCAGCCACGCCACCAGCCATGCCACCGGTCACACCAGCGAACGTCGGCGCCTAGCATCAAGGTATGTCCCTTCCCACGCAGCAGCAGGACCTCGTCGCGCCAGTCCGGGTCGCGCTCACGGCAAATGCGCTGGTGCTCGGGGGCTCGGTCGATCTGCGGACGCCGGCCCCGCCCCGCCACCTGCCCCACAACGTTCTCGCCGAACGCCGTCATGCCGCTCGTCGGGCGCACGTGGGCGACGGCGAGCCACCCTTCGGCCACCGGGGCCCACAGCACCAGGTCGGCGAACGACAGATCTGACAGCAGCTACCAGTCACCGACCAGCAGGCCCAGCCACTCGACGTCCGCGTCGCTCAGCGCGGTGCGCTGGTGCAGCAGGTCGGTCAACGAGGCCACACGCCGAGCCTAGGCACGCCCGCGGACAGCGGCGCACGAGGAGGCCGCATCTCCTCGCTCCTGCGCGCACCACCACGACCGATGGCGACCGCTTCACCGCGGGGTCAGATGCCGACGGTTCGCATTCCCTCGGGGTCGTACCGAGCACCCGCCGGCTGCGGCACCATCGCGTCGATCCGGGCGAGCTCAGCGGCGTCCAGGCGGACGCCTACGGCCGCCGCGTTCTCCTCGACGTGGCACAGGTCGCTGGTACCGGGAATGGGGACGACTTCCTGGCCCTGATGGAGCAGCCAGGCCAAGGACAGCTGGGCCGGGGTGACCCCCTTCTCACCGGCCAGCTGCCGCACCGCGTCGAGCAGCCGCAGGTTGTGCTGACGGTTCTCCTCAGCGAACCGAGGTAGCCTGCGCCGGACGTCATTCAGGGCGAGATCCTGCGCCCCGGTGTGCCGGCCGGTCAGGAAGCCACGGCCCAGCGGCGCGTAGGCGATCAGCCCGATGCCGAGGTCGTGCAGGAGCGGCCGGACCTCGTCCTCGACATCGCGCGACCACAGCGATTACTCGGTCTGCACGGCGACGAGCGGGTGTACGGCATGCGCCCGTCGAACCGTCTGCGCGCCCGCCTCGCACAGACCCAGATGACCGACCTTGCCCTGCTGCACCAGCTCGGCCATCGCACCCACCGTTTCCTCGATGGGGATGGTGGGATCGACCCGGTGCGCGAAGTAGACGTCGATGTGATCGACGCCAAGACGGCGCAGGGAAGCTTCGCAGGAGGTGCGCACATGCTCGGGGCGGCCGTCGACCGAGCGTCGCATCGTGGCCGGGTCGACAGTGATCCCGAACTTGGTCGCGAGCACGATCTCGTCGCGTCGGCCTGACAGGACCTTCGCCAGCAGTCTCTCGTTGGTGTATGGGCCGTAGGCATCGGAGGTGTCGAGGAAGGTGCACCCCACGTCGAGGGCCCGATGCAGGGCGTGGATCGCCGTCTGCTCGTCGACGTCGTCACCGTAGAAGCCCCCGGTCAACCCGATGCAACCCACACCGATGGCGGAGACCGTCGGCCCGTCGGAGCCGAGCCGGCGGGACGGCATCGAACCGAGGGCCTGACGGGCGCCCTTGGCGCCGGTGGGCTCCGTCGTGCTCACGCTGTCACCGCCGCCTGGACCGGGACAGACGCGGGCGGCGTCTGCATGAGCCGCGTCTCAGGGAACTCGGTCTCGTAGGCGTCGGCGAGCGATCGCAGCGCACCCGCCCCGTCACCGGAGTACGACGCACCGTGCATGACGGCAAGCGTGTGCGGGCGCAGCTCGGCCAACCGCCGCAACGTGGCAGGGACCGCCGGCGCCAGCGAGCTGGCGTGGAAGATGTGCTCGGTCGCGATGGCGCGCTCGGTCAGGTCCTCGGCGGTCAACGCCGGCGGGTTGCCTGTCTGGCTGAGCAGGTCCCCGCACAGCAGCGTCCCCGTAACCTCCTCGAACAGCACGCGCGACTCCCAGTTGTGCGGTACGTGCGCGGTGTCGACGTGCCGGACTCGCCGGGCTCGCAGCTGCTTGCCACCCAGGTCGATGACCTCCCCGTCGGCCAGCGGGCGCGGCGCCCGGGAGAGCATGTCGTCGAGCGACACCATGCAGCCCGTGGCGCCGTGAGCTACCTGCGCCCGCGGTGCGGCCTCGAGGAACTGCTCCACGGCACCGCACTCGTCGGCCTCGACGTGGGAGAAGGCCACCCAGCGCAGGCGGTCGAGGGCAACCACAGACGCCACGGCCTCGGACACGAGCCCGAAGAGCCCCTTCATGCCGGTGTGGTAGAGCAGGGGCTCTTCGGCGTCGAGCAGGAACTGGTTGAAGGTGAACCCGTCCGGGCCCACTTCGCGGATGTATGTCGAGATCCGGTAGATCCCGTCGGCAATCTCGTCGACCGTGGTGTTCATGGCATCCTCCGTGGTGAGCCGGGGCAGTTGCCCCGTGCGCTCACACTGACCCTCGGATCACGTCCGGTCATCGGGGGAACCACCCCCTGGCCACCCCTAAACCAGGGCGGGGGTGTCCGGCCGGATCCGGCTGCAGACAGCGGCGGCCTGGGCACGACTGCGCACCCCCAGCTTCGCCAGCAGTCGGCTGACGTGGTGCTCCACCGTCTTGGTGGTGACGTACAGCCGCCGTGCGATCTCGGAGTTGGTAAGACCCTCACACACCAGCTCGAGGACCTGCCTCTCGCGCGCCGTCAGCGCGCTGACCAGCTCGACGGCACCCGCGGGGTCCTCTGCCCTCGGCCGGTGCGGCGGTGCGCCCAGGCCGCGCAGCAGTGCGGCGGTGCGGTCGGCGTCCGGCTGAGCGCCGAGCGTCTGGAAGATGTCGTGGGCCCGTCGTGCCTCGACGACGGCCAGCGCGGCCTGCCCGGTGGCCGCGAGCGCCTCGGCCATGGTGTGGCTGAGGCCGGCGGCCAGCATCGGCCGGCTCGCGTCTCCCAGCGCGGCTTGCGCCTGCTGCACCTGGTGGACCGCGGCGGCGGGTCGACCCGCGGCCACGTCGACGCGCGCTGCGGCGAGCAGTGCTTCCGCGCGCAAGGCGGCCAGCTGCACGTGCTCGACAAGCCGTAGGAACTGCTCCGCGGCCAGCTTCGCCGCCGCCACGTCGTCGCGGGCCAGCTCGACACCGACCAGGACGGAGAACAGGGGCGCGGCCCGCAGCACGTCGGCGTGCAGTGCGCCCAGTCCCGCCGTGGCCAGGGACGCCGCCAGGTCCAGCTCACCGCCGGCGAGGTGGAGCCGGGCCCGGGAGCACAAGGCGTCGACCCGGTCGGCCCAGGGGCGCAGGAGGCCCGCGGCCTCCGGCAGGCGACCCTGCAGGATGCGTAGATCGGCGAGGTGGCAGCTGGTGAGGATGCGGTGATAGACGCTGGCCGAGCTGGTCGGTCCCATCGCCTCGGCCAGGACCCGTTCCGCCTCGGGCCACCGGCCGAGGCGGAACAGCACGGAGCCGTAGGCACTGCGGCAGTGCGTGTCCAGGATCCGCGGCCGGCCGCCCAGTGCGCCGGTGAGGAGACTGACGGTCAGGCGGGTGCACTCCTCGGCCCGGTGCAGGTCACCGGCGCGGTCGCACGCCGACAGCACGGCGCACAGGCTCTTGCCGAGAACGGCGGGGTCGCGGACCTGACCGGCGCTCATCGCGGCCATCGCCTCGTCCAGACGATCGAAGCCGTCATCCGTCCGA
>DAIETC010000165.1 GCA_027345905.1 Kineosporiaceae bacterium
GACTCCGCCATAGGCTGACACCACGCACGCCGTTCTCCTGACACTGGCTTCTGTTCCTTGACAGCTCAGAAACCTATGCAGGGAACGGCGTGCGTCTACACAGGCGCGCTCAAGCCACCCACAGGTTGGTCAGAAGAGCCAGACTTCGCCGTCAACGCCCGCGGTGCCGTCGGTGTCGGCGCTGGGTCCGAACGCCACGAAGCCCACGATGCGGGGGCCCGCCGTGGCCACCATGACTCGATGGGCAGGGCTCGGCGGCTGCGCGACGGCTTGTTTCCAGGCATTGCCAAGGGCCTGCGGCTCCACAGAGGCCGCGCGCCGGGGCAGCAGGTGCGCATAGTCGGTAAGCCAGGCGGCGGCGTGGACCGCGCCCATGGCCTCGGCGTCCGAGGCGATGGCGGCGCGAACTGCCACGTCGGGGGTGGGCGTCGTCACCGGCGCCATCCTCGCATCCGGCGTCTGCGGCGTCGCTGGTGGTGGCCGGGTGGCCCGAGGGCCGGCCGGCAGGTGGGCCTAACATCGAGGCGGTGAGCCCGATCGAACCCGGCCGCAGCGCCCTGCATGGACGGCTGTTCGACGCGGTGCTGTTCGACCTGGACGGGACCCTGGTCGACTCCACGGCGGCCGTCCGCCGGTCATGGGTGGCCTGGGCGAACGAGCACAGCGTGGATGCGCGCCTGCTGGAGGGCAACCATGGCCTGCCGGCTGCGCAGATCGTTGCGTCGGTGCTGGAGCCGCACAGGTGCCAGGCGGCCTTGGCCCGCATCGTCGAGCTGGAGATCGCGGACGTCGCGGGGATCGGCGTGCTTCCCGGCGCGGTCGAGGCGCTGGCGGCGCTTGGGCCGGCCACCAGCGCCATCGTGACCTCCTGCACCCAGGTGCTGGCCCAGGCCCGGATCGCGGCGGCTGGGCTGCGCGCCCCGAATGTCGTCGTCACCGCAGACGACGTCGTCTCGGGCAAGCCAGACCCCGCGCCCTACCTGTTGGGTGCCCGCAGGCTGGGCGTCGACCCAGCGCGCTGCCTGGTGGTCGAGGACGCGCCCAGCGGCCTGGTGGCGGCCCGGCGCGCCGGTGCCGCGACGCTTGCGGTGAGCACGACCACTGCCGCCCATGAGCTGGACGCCGATGCCGTCGTCGCCAGCCTGGCCGACGTGCGCCTGTGCCTCGACGCGGACGGTGTGCGGGTCCTGCCAGGGCGAGGTGCGCCGGCCGTCTGACAATCCGTAGGCCGGTTCACAGGACCCGACGCGCTGGTCCGGGTCCTGTCGGTGCCGGTCGGTAGGGTCGACGACGTGACCCAACCCGACGCCAAGCCCGCAGTCGAGTTTCGCAGTGAGATGACCGTCGAGCTGGTGCGGGCCAGTGCCGCCGACGCGGACGTGCTCTTTGCCGCGCGGGTGTCGACCAAGGGTGAGAGCAGCCTGCAGGACGTCGGCGCCGACGCCTCGCGCTCCGCCGGGCTGATCAACTACCTCATGCGCGACCGGCACGGCAGCCCCTTCGAGCACAACTCGATGACGTTCTACGTGCAGGCGCCGATCTTCGTGTTCCGCGAGTTCATGCGGCACCGCATCGCGTCGTACAACGAAGAGAGCGGTCGCTATCGCGAGCTGCGGCCGGTGTTCTACGTGCCCGGGCCCGAGCGCAAACTGCAGCAGGAGGGCAAGCCCGGCCACTACACGTTCGTCGAGGGCACGCCCGAACAGCATGCGCTGGTCACCGAGCAGACCCAGGCGACCTGCCGGGCGGCGTACGCGGCCTACCAGCGGATGCTCTCGGCCGGAGTCACCCGCGAGGTGGCGCGGATCGTGCTGCCCCTGGCCCTGTACTCGTCGATGTACGTGAGCATGAACGCGCGTGCGCTGATGAACTTCCTGTCCCTGCGGGTGCAGCGGGCGGACTCCACGTTCCCGTCCTTCCCTCAGCGCGAGATCGAGATGGTGGCCGAGCAGATGGAGCGGCACTGGGCGCGACTCATGCCGCTTACCCATGCCGCGTTCGAGTCGAATGGGAGGGTTGCGCCGTGAACCGGCGACCCCTGCGGGCAGGTGTAACACTCCTCGTCGCAGCGGCGATGTATCACCAGGAGCGCGTCGTTGCCCGGACCCCCGAGCGGGCAACGACGCGTTCCTTACGCGCGGCAGTGGCACGAGGGGCAGCGGCAGTCCTTTCTCGGTCTGTCCCCGGGGCGCCTGCCCCCGCGGCGCCTGCCCCCGCGGCGGTCATCCCGCGTGCTGGCGCCGTCCTGCCAGGTCAGCGGTAGGTTGGTCGCCATGGCCACGACCGCTCCCGGGCCCCCAACCGCTTCCGGCGACCCGACCCCGGCGCCGTTCGGCGCCGTCCTGACCGCGATGGTCACGCCATTTGACGACGATGGCGACATCGACCTGGACGCCGCGCAGCGACTGGCCGCGCACCTGGTCGAGCAGGGCCATGACGGCCTGGTAGTGAGCGGTACGACGGGGGAGTCGGCCACCACCGACGACGGCGAACAGCTTGAGCTGCTCGCCGCCGTGCTGCAAGCGGTGGGCGATCGGGCCAGCGTGCTCGCCGGTGTCGGCACCAACGACACCCAGCACAGCATCGACAAGGCCCGCAACGCGGCCGAGCTCGGCGCGCACGGCCTGCTGGTGGTCTCGCCCTACTACAACCGGCCGCCGCAGGCGGGGCTGCTCGCCCACTTCACTGCTGTCGCCGAGGCCACCGAGCTGCGCGTGATGTTGTACGACATCCCGGCCCGCACCGGCGTCGCGATCGACCCCGAGACCCTGGTGCGCGCAGCCGAGCATCCCCGGATCGTGGCCGTCAAGGACGCGAAGGGCGACTTCTACGCCGGGTCATGGGTGATGGCCCGCACCGACCTGGCGTTCTACTCCGGCGACGACGTGGCGAACCTGGCGTGGTTGGCGCACGGCGCGGTCGGCCTGGTCAGCGTCGTCGGCCACGTCGCCGGCCGCGAGTACGCCACGATGGTCCAGGCCGTGTGTGAAGGCGACCTCAGCACCGCCCAGCGGGTCCACCGCCAGCTGCTTCCCGCCGTCCGCGGCATCATGACCCGCACGCAGGGGGCGATCATGGTCAAGGCGGCTCTGCAGCTGAAGGGCCTTTTGGCCTCGCGCGCCGTCCGGCTGCCGCTCGTGCCTGCCACGCCCGAACAGGTCGCGTTGTTGCGGACCGACCTGACCGAAGCAGCCCTCCTGACTGAAGCAGCCCTCCTGGAGACCCACACGTGAGCCACCCGCACCCCGAGTTGTCCGCACCGCCGGCCCTGCGCCCCGGCACCTTGCGCATCGTCGCACTGGGTGGCCTCGGTGAGGTCGGACGCAACATGGCGGTCTTCGAGCAGGACGGGAAGCTGCTGATCATCGACTGCGGCGTGCTGTTTCCGGAAGACCACCAGCCCGGCGTCGACCTGATCCTGCCCGACTTCGACCACATCGCCGACCGGCTGCAGGACGTCGTCGCCGTCGTGCTGACCCACGGGCACGAGGACCACATCGGGGCCGTCCCCTACCTGCTGCGGCTGCGGGCCGACATCCCGCTGGTCGGCTCCCAGCTGACCCTGGCGCTGATCGAGGCCAAGCTCAAGGAGCACCGGATCAACCCGTTGACGCTCGGAGTCCGCGAGGGCCAGGTCGAGCAGCTCGGCCCGTTCCGGTGTGAGTTCGTCGCGGTCAACCACTCGATCCCCGATGCCCTCGCGGTGGCGGTGACCACGCGTGCCGGCACGGTGCTGCACACCGGTGACTTCAAGATGGACCAGCTGCCCCTGGACGGGCGGATCACCGACCTGCGCGCGTTCGCCCGCCTCGGCGAGCAGGGCGTCGACCTGTTCATGGTGGACTCGACCAACGCCGAGGTTCCGGGATTCACGACCTCCGAACGCGAGATCGGGCCGGTCCTCGACCGCGTCTTCGCCGCAGCGCAGCGGCGGGTCATCATCGCCTCCTTCGCCTCCCACGTACACCGCGTCCAGCAGGTCCTGGACGCCGCCGCCCGGCACAAGCGCCGCGTGGCCCTGGTCGGGCGCTCCATGGTGCGCAACATGGGCATCGCCAAGGAGCTGGGCTACCTCAACGTGCCGGCCGGCGTCCTGGTGGACATCAAGGCCGTCGAGGACCTGCGCGATGAGCAGGTGGTGCTGATGTGCACCGGCTCGCAGGGTGAGCCGATGGCGGCCCTGTCGCGGATGGCCGGCAACGATCACCGGATCCGGATCAACGCGGGCGACACCGTGGTGCTCGCGTCCTCGCTCATCCCCGGTAACGAGAACGCGGTCTTTCGGGTGATCAACGGGCTCACCCGGCTCGGCGCGAAGGTCGTCCACCAGGGCAACGCCAAGGTGCACGTGTCGGGGCACGCCAGCAGCGGCGAGCTCATGTACTGCTACAACATCGTGCGGCCCAAGAATGTGATGCCGGTGCACGGCGAGACACGGCACCTGGTGGCCAACGCCGACATCGCCGTCCGCACGGGCATCCCCCGTGAGCGGGTCGTCATGGCCGAGGACGGCGTCGTCGTCGACCTCGTCGACGGTGTGGCCACGGTGGTGGGCGCGGTGCCGTGCGGCTACGTGTACGTCGACGGCTCGAGCGTCGGCGAGATCACCGATGCCGACCTTAAGGACCGGCGGGTGCTGGGCGAGGAGGGCTTCATCGCGATCATCGTGGTGGTCGACTCGGCCACCGGCAAGGTGGTCGCCGGCCCCGAGATCCACGCGCGCGGGTTCGCTGAGGGCGACGCCGTC
>DAIETC010000178.1 GCA_027345905.1 Kineosporiaceae bacterium
CTCGAAGGCGAAGCCGGCGCCCTGGAGACCCCCATCGGTTTCACCCCGACACCGGGCTCGTTGGACACCGACGGTTTGGACCTTTCGGACGAGGACCTTCGGGTGTGCCTCGAGGTCGACCCGCGCGAGTGGGCCGATGAGATCACCCAGATCCACGACTGGTTCACCCTGTTCGGCGAAAGTTTGCCGACCGTGTTGTGGACGGAGTTCGACGCCCTGAAAGCCCGGCTCGGTCTCGCCTGAGCCGGTGGCGGGCGGGGCGGCCCGCTCTACTCGTACAGCACGTATTCCGGCGTCGGTCGCAGCGCCAGCACCTGCGCGGGGGTCATCAGCGGGCCGTAGCGGGCGTCCTCGTCGAAGAACAGCTTGAACCCGGGGTGGACCGATCGCGGCAGACCGCGGACGAGCAGGCGCCACGTGTCGGTCTTCTGTCGCGGACTGCCGATCCCGTCCACGCTCTTGATCACGACCACGCCCGCGCGTACCCGGATGCGCCCCTGGCCGCGCAGGACGCTGGGCGCGACCTGGTGGAACACCATTACCTTCTGGGGCAACCTGTTGGTTCGCACCACCGCGTCCAGGTAGGCGCTGACCGAGTCCAGCTCGGCGCCGGTCGTGCTGCCGAACACCCGGCCAGGGACCTGGTCACCACGCACCTCCCACTCCGGGTCGAGGGCCACCCCCACGTCCGGTTGCCGCAACCAGGGTTCGAACCCCTTGACGAGGGACAGCAGCCCCTGGCGCCCGGGCTGGATGTCGAGCAGCAGCAATGCTTTGTGCCGGCGCGCGGCGGCGAGGTAACGGCCGATCGTCGCGTCGCTGACCCGCCCGTTGTACAAGCCCTGAGCGCCCGGCGCCTGGTGCGCCACGACCGCAATCAGCTCGAGCACCGGTAGCAGCTTGCGCCCCTTGGCGAAGGCCTGTCCCCGGCGCTCGATCTCACGCACCCGGGCATCCAGGTCGCCCGTCCCCAGACGCCCGAACGCCGCGGAGCCCGGCGAGCCACTGAAGCCGAACAGCCGGTACGCCGGGAAGACCGTCCGCCCACCGCGTGGCAACTGGGCCAGCAGCCGTGGCGGCGCTGAAGCGGACGGCGCGCCGGAGGCAGGCGCCGAACCGGGCGGCGTGGGTGCGAAGGTGCGCTCGTGGGGCGCGGACGCCGTGCCCGAGCCGACCGGGGCGACCGAAGGTGGCGGCGGGCTGGCACAACCGGCAAGCAGCGCCAGCAGCGCGGCCGCGAACCCCGCTCGTACACGCACCTTGCCCCCTCACGTCGGCGACCGGACCCATGACGGTGGACCAGCACAAGCCCCTACGGCAACCTCGGCGCCGGCCTGGCACTCGGGGGGACTTGTGTGCCAGGCCCATGATCACGCACGCTTCCCCTCCCAGCCCCGCCGGGCACCGAGGAGTCGTCATGGAGCAGCAGCCGGTCGAGATCGCACCGTTCCATCGTGGCAACCATGCCCTGTCCGGATTCGTGGTCCTGGGCCGTTGGCCAGCCAGCACCCGCGAATGGGCCCAGCTGCTGACCCTGGCGGTGCGACTCGCCGCAGTCCCCGGCATGGTGCCCACCACCACCGTATTTCGGGCCACGGACGACCGGCCACAGGACCCGCAGCCGGGCACCGTCGGGCTCATCGTGCTCGCCGGCCCGGTCATCGGGGAGGGAGCGCCCGGCCCCGGTCAGCTCGCGGAGCATGCCCCGTCCGCCCTCGTGCTGTTGCACCCGCCCGCGGAGTCCCGGCCCTCCACACCCGAGGCGCTGGGGTCGGCGTCCGGTTGCGTTCTGCTGCCTGGCCTGCCGCACCTGGGCCTGGAACACCGCGCGGCCTGGGTCGAAGCCGAGGCCGACGGCACCGTCACCCGCCTGGTGAGCCAGGTCGGCGTCGACCCGACCAGGGACCCCGACATCGCCGTCCTGGCGATGCTGCTGGCCGCCTGAAACGGGCGTCCAGGCGGCCGATGCGTGGCGGAGGCGGCGGGATTTGAACCCGCGAGAGGGTTCAAGCCCTCAACCCGCTTAGCAGGCGGGCGCACTAGGCCACTATGCGACGCCTCCGCCGGGCAGCCTACCGGCCGGCACCGGCGGGACCAAAGCGCCAGGCGGGGCGCAGACTTCACAGGATCTGCACGCACTCTCATCAGCTTGCGTACGTCACGGGCGGCCCAGCCCGACGAGCAAGTGGTGCAATAGGGGAACACCACCGACCCAGGGAGCTGTGCATGCATCGAACCGGCGGCCCGCCACGGCACGGCGCCGGTGCTCGCAGGGCCCGCGCCGCAGGCGCCAGGCATGCGAGCGCGCGCGGGCAGGGCTTCGGCCGCTTCGTCGCACTCACCCTGATGTCGTTGGTGCCCGGCGCCGGGTTGCTGCTGGCCGGTCGCCGGCGCAGCGGAGGGCTGCTGCTCGCGATCAGCGCAGCGGTCCTGGTGAGCGCGGTGGCGCTGCTGTTGGTCGGCGACGCGACCAGGCGCGTGCTGACCTTCGCCGTCCAGCCTCGCACGCTCGCGCTCGCCGCGGTCGTGGCCGGCCTGGTCGGCGTGCTCTGGTGCCTCAGCATCCTGGTGACCGCCTGGGCCGCCCGGCCGGCCCAGTCCTCGGGCGCCCAACGTGCCCTCGGGGTGGCGCTGGTCGCCGCATTGTGCGTCGCCGTCGCAGCGCCCAGCAGTGTGGGTGTGCGGTACGCACTGATTCAGCGCGACCTGGTCACCTCGCTGTTCACCGGGGCCGTCCCGCACAGCCGTCCGGTCAAGGGCGCCGCCGTGCCGGTGAGCGGCCCAGACCCCTGGGCCGGTGTGCCCCGGGTGAACCTGCTGCTGATCGGCTCGGACGCCGGGCCCGACCGCACCGGCGTACGCACCGACTCGATGATCGTGGCCAGCATCGACACCAAGACCGGCAACACCGTGCTGTTCGGGCTGCCGCGCAACCTGGAGAAGGTGCCCTTCCCCGTTACGGATCCGCTGCACTCCGTGTGGCCCAACGGGTTCAACTGTGGGGACGCCTGCCTGCTGAACGCCGTGTGGCAGCAGGCCGCCGAGGTCCACCCGGACCTGTTCCCCGGCGACCCCAACCCCGGCCTGACCGCAACTCGCGACGCCGTCAGCGAGGTCCTCGGCCTGAAGATCGACAGCTACGCGATCATCGACCTGCGTGGTTTCACGAGCCTGGTCGACGCCATGGGCGGTGTGGACGTGAACGTGCCGCGGCGCATACCCATCGGTGGCGGCCACAACCAGTTCACCAACGCCCAGCTGCCCATCTACGGGTACATCGAGCCGGGCCGGCGCCACCTCAACGGCTACCAGGCCCTGTGGTTCGCCCGCTCCCGCCAAGGCTCGGACGACTACGACCGGATGGCGCGCCAGCGCTGCATGGTGACCTCGTTGCTCGACCAGGCAAACCCCGCGCAGCTGCTCAGCAGATACCCCGAGCTGGCCAGCGTGGCGAAGAACAACATCCAGACGGACATCCGCCAACAGGACCTCGGCGCGTGGGTCGTCCTGGTCGAACGCATCCAGAAGGGGCACATCCGAAGCCTGCCGTTCACCGACAAGGTGATCTCGCCGGCCGACCCGAACTTCGCGCAGATCCGCGCCCTCGTCACCCGGGCCATCGCGCCAGCGCCCACACCGACCCCGCGGCCCAGCGCGAGCGCCAAGCCCCGACCGGCGACCGACGCCAGCGTCGCTCAGTCCGCCAGCAGCGTGTGCTGAACCGCCGCCCTCACGCCGAGCGCACGTCCAGAAGGCCGTTCGCGTAAGACGCTCTGATCGCCTTCTTGTCGAACTTGCCGACACTCGTCTTGGGCACCTCGTCGATGAACGCCCAGCGCTCGGGCACCTGCCACTTCGCGACGCGCTCGGCCAGATACTCAGTCAGCTCCGTCACGGTGAGCTCCTCGCCCGCCAGGAGGACGATCGTGGCGAGCGGGCGTTCACCCCAACGTTCGTCGGGCACCCCGACGACGCTGGCCTCCTTGACCTTCGGGTGGCCCATCAAGATGTTCTCCAGGTCCACCGAGGAGATCCACTCCCCGCCGGACTTGATCACGTCCTTCGCGCGGTCGGTGAGCCGCAGGTAGCCGCCGGGGGTCAGCGTCCCGACGTCCCCGGTACGCAACCACCCGTCCTCGAAGCTGGACCCGTCGTCGTCGAGGTAGTACGAGCCGGTGATCCACGGCCCTTTCACCTGCAGCTCGCCCACTGACTCGCCGTCCCACGGCATCGCCGAGCCGTCGGGGCCGACGAGGCGCGCCTGCACCGACGGCACCAGCCGGCCCTGGGTCTCGCGGTACCGCCAGGCTTCCTCGCCCGTCACCCCGCTCGGCGGGACGGCCACGGTCCCCAACGGCGACATCTCGGTCATCCCCCAGGCGTGCAGCACGGTGATCTGATGCCGCTCCTGGAAGGCGCGCATCAATGCCGGCGGGCAGGCCGAGCCGCCCACGATGACCCTGCCCAGACTGCTGGTGTCGATCTGCGGGTGCTCGTCCAGATGCCGCAACAGGTCCGTCCAGATCGTCGGCACCGCTGCGCCGGCCGTGCACCGCTCGACCTCGATCATCGTGGCGAGCGGCTCGGCCTGCAAGAACCGATCCGGCAGCACCAGGCTGGCGCCCGCCAGGAGAGCCCCGTAGGGCAGCCCCCAGGCGTTGGCGTGGAACATCGGCACCACGGCCAGCAGCCGGTCGCCTTGTGCCACGCCCAGCGCGTTGGGCAGGCACAGCTGCATGGCATGCAGGACGTTCGACCGGTGGCTGTAGACGACGCCCTTGGGGTTTCCCGTCGTCCCCGACGTGTAGCACATCGCGGCGGCCGTGCGCTCGTCCAGCTGTGGCCAGTCGAACTGCTCGGACTGCGCGTCCAGCAGTTCGCGGTAGTCGTGAACTGCAGCGCCCGAGGCGCCCAAGGCGGTGCGGACGTCGTCCGGTACGGGGCCGTTGACCACCACATGGCGAACGTCCGGCAGCTGGGGCAGCAGCCGGGCCAAGACCGCGGCGAGCGAGTCGTCGACCACCACGACCTGGTCTTGGGCGTGCCGCGCGATGTACACGAGCTGCTCGGGGAACAGCCGGATGTTCAAGGCATGCAGCACCGCCCCCATGCTCGGCACCGTCAGGTACAGCTCGAGGTGCTCCTCGTTGTTCCACATGAACGTGCCGACGCGCTGGTCCGCGTCGATCCCCAGGGATCGCAACGCGTTTGCCAGGCGAGCGCAGTCTCGACCGACCTGCGCGTACGACGAGCGGCGCGGGCCCTGCGCCGTCCAGGTCACCACCTCGGCGTTCGCGTGGACCGACGTCCCGTAGTCGAGGATCTGGGAGATGAGCAGGGGAACGTCCTGCATGGTGCTCTGCATAGGCCGACTCTGCCATGAGATTCGCTCGTGGCACAGTGGTCGACATGTGGCCCTCGATCCGGCGGCGCCTGCCGTGGGTGGCGGCCGGGGCCGGCTTGCTCCTCGTGGCTGTCGTGGTGGGCGGTCTGCTCCTGGGGCGCACGAGGGCCGCCGGGGCGGCCGACCGGGGAGCCCGGGCAGCGGCCACCGCGTTCGTGGGGGCCTGGCAGCGCCACTCGCTGGCGTCCATCTCGTACGCCGGAGCCAGCCCGGCCGCAGTGCAGAGCTCGTTCGTGGCGCTCACCAAAGGGTTGGGCGGCGCCCGCGCCACGGTCTCGCTGGCCGGGCTCACCCGCAGCGGGACCAGCGCGCAAGCCAGCGCTCGGGTGAGCTGGACCTTTGCGGGGGGCCGCGTATGGACGTACGACGTCCCCTTCGGGCTCGTCGAGTCGACCGGACGCTGGTCGGTGCAGGCGAGCAGTCCGCACAGCGGGCAGAGCCTGTTCGCCCCGGTGCCGGCCACAGCCCGGCTACAGCTGCAGCGCACCCCTGCGCCCCGCGGGCAGGTTCTGGGAGCCGGAGGCCAGGTCCTGGTGACCGCCCGCCCGGTTGTCGACATCGGTATCGAGCCGGGCCTGGTGAAGGGTGACCCGGCGGCGCTCGCCGCCCGGCTGGGCCAGCTCCTCGGCGTCCAGGCCGGGCCCTTGGCCGCCCAGGTCAAAGCAGCGGGCAAGACCTCCTTCGTCGACGTGATCACGTTGCGCCGCAGCGACTACGACGGCGTTCGCACCGCACTTCGATCCCTTCCGGGTGTGGTCCTGCGCGATCGCATGCAGTCCCTCGCGCCGACCCGTCAGTTCGCCCGCGCCCTGCTCGGGTCGGTCGGGCCGGTCACGGCCGACATCGTGTCGGCGAGCAGGGGCAGATACCAGGCCGGCGACTTTGGTGGCGTGTCGGGGCTCCAACGCCAGTACGACGCGCTGTTGGCCGGCAGTCCCGGCATACGGGTCCTCGCCGTGCCCGCGGCCGGGGGGCCGGGCGAGCAGGTGTTCGCCGCCGCCCCCACGCCGGGCCGTCCCCTCAGGCTCACCCTGGAGCGCCGAGTCCAGCTCGCGGCCGACGCTGCCTTGGCCGGCTTGCAGGTGGACGCCGCCCTTGTTGCGGTCGACGTGCGCACCGGGGCGGTCCTGGCGGTCGCCAACAGTCCGGCGTCCGGCCTGAACCGGGCGATGCTGGGCCAGTACCCGCCCGGTTAGACGTTCAAGGTCGTCAGCACTCTCGCGCTGCTCGCAACGGGCCTTCGGCCAACGGACACGGTGCAGTGCCCGCCGACGGCAACCGTCGACGGTCGGGTGTTTCGCAACTACGAGAGCGAACACCTCGGGCCGGTGCCGTTTCGCACCGACTTCGCGATGTCGTGCAACACCGCCTTCGTCGGGCTCTCGGCCCGGCTGGGCGCCGGTGACCTGCCCACGGCGGCCCACTCGCTCGGGATCGGCCGCCAGTGGCGCCTGGGCACCGGCGTCTTCTCGGGCAACGTCCCGCGCCCGTCGTCCCCGGTCGACAAGGCAGCCGAGATCTTCGGTCAGGGACGAATCCTGGCCTCACCCCTGGCACTTGCGGTGGCCACGGCCAGCGTCGCCCGGGGCAGCTACGTGGATCCGACGCTGGTGCTCGATCCCTCCCCAGGGCCACAAGCCGCAGCCGAGCGGCTGCCGGCGCAAGAGGTGGCTACGCTGCGCACGCTCATGCGCGGGGTGGTGACGAGCGGCACCGCGACGGTGCTGCGCTCGGTCCCCGGCGGACCGGTGAGCGCCAAGACGGGCACGGCTGAGTTCGGCAGCGCTGTGCCGCCGCAGACCCACGCGTGGATGAGCGGTTGGCAGGCGAACCTGGCCTTCACCGTGTTCGTGCACAGCGGCAAGAGCGGCGGGACCGTCGCCGGCCCTGTTGCGGCCCGGTTTCTCACCATGCTGGCGCGGGGCTGAGATGTACCAGGCCAGCGACTTCGGCGTGGTCGGCGAGGCGATCGCACTGAGCCTCGAGCGGCTGGACGGGGACGGTGTACGGGCCAGCTGGACGGTGGCCGCCGAGGTGCACCAGCCCGCTGGCATCTTGCACGGTGGCATCCACTGCTGGGTCGTCGAGACACTGGCGAGCATCGGCGCCGACGCCTGGCTCGGCGAGCGGGGTCGGGTCGTCGGCGTGTCCAACCAGACCGACTTCTACCGCGCGTCGCGCGACGGACGGCTGACCTCGACCGCGACGCCGGTGCATCGCGGCCGCAGCCAGCAGGTGTGGCAGGTCGAGACCCGCGACGCCCAGGAGCGGCTGGTGGCCCGCGGTCAGGTGCGCCTGCAGAACCTCACGCCCTGAGCCGCTCAGCGCTCGCGGCCAGTCCAGTCCAGCAGCTTCGCCACAGGCCAGGTGGTGACGATCTGCCGCTCTGGGACGCCGCAGCGCACCGCCCGCTCGACGCCGTACGCCCGCCAGTCCAACTGCCCAGGGGCATGCGCGTCGGTGTCCACGCTGAACAAGCAGCCCGCCTCGACGGCCAGCCGTAACAGGTCGTCCGGGGGATCCTGGCGCTCGGGTCGGCAGTTGATCTCGACGGCCATGCCGCGCGCGGCGCATGCGGCGAAGACCCGCTCGGCATCGAACGTGCTCTGCGCTCGGGTGCCTCGTCCGCCCGTGACCAGCCTGCCGGTGCAGTGACCGAGAACGTCCGTGTGCGGGTCGGCGATCGCCTTGAGCATCCGCCGGGTCATCGCGGGCCCGGCCATGGCCAGCTTGGAGTGTACGGAGGCCACGACCACGTCGCGCCGCTCCAACAGCGCAGGGGTCTGGTCCAGCGATCCGTCCTCCAGGATGTCGACCTCGATGCCGCTCAGCAGCCGAAACGGCAGCAGCCGCGTCGCCAGGCCGGAGACGACGTCGAGCTGCTGCTGCAGGCGCTGCCCACTCAGCCCGCGTGCCACCTTCAGTCGCGGCGAGTGGT
>DAIETC010000188.1 GCA_027345905.1 Kineosporiaceae bacterium
GCCAGGTCGGTGGCAGAATGCTTCACACCATGACCGGAGCCCGAACCCTCGCCGACAAGGTCTGGGAACGCCACGTCGTCCGGGCCGCCGATGGCGAGCCCGACCTGCTCTACATCGACCTGCACCTGGTGCACGAGGTCACCAGCCCGCAGGCGTTCGACGGGCTGCGACTGGAAGGGCGCCGCGTCCGCCGTCCCGACCTGACGATCGCCACCGAGGACCACAACGTGCCCACGCTGCCGGGGCCGATCAGCGACCCCGTCTCACGCACCCAGCTGCACGCCCTGCGGACAAACTGTGCAGAGTTCGGCGTCCGGCTGCATCCCATGGGTGACGCCGACCAGGGCATCGTGCACGTGATCGGTCCACAGCTGGGCCTGACCCAGCCAGGTATGACGATCGTCTGCGGTGACTCGCACACCTCGACGCACGGCGCGTTCGGCGCGTTGGCGTTCGGTATCGGCACGAGCGAGGTCGAGCACGTGCTCGCCACCCAGACGTTGCCGCTCAAACCCTTCAAGACCATGGCGATCACCGTGGACAACGAGCTCCCGCCGGGCGTGAGCGCCAAGGATCTCGTGCTCGCGGTGATCGCCCAGATCGGCACCGGCGGCGGTCAGGGCTACGTGCTGGAGTACCGCGGCAGCGCGATCCGTTCGCTGTCGATGGAGGCGCGGATGACGGTGTGCAACATGTCCATCGAGGCGGGCGCGCGGGCCGGGATGATCGCTGCGGACGAGACGACGTTCGAGTACCTGAAGGGCCGCCCGCATGCCCCGGACGGTGCCCTGTGGGACGAGGCGGTCCAGGCCTGGCGTGAGTTGGCCACCGACCCGGACGCCACCTTCGACGCTGAGGTCAGGATCGACGCGGCCGCCCTCGCTCCGTACGTCACGTGGGGGACGAACCCGGGGCAGGGGCTGACGTTGGACTCGGCCGTGCCAGATCCTGCCGGCATCGCGGACGAGAACGAGCGCGCCTCCGCCGAGCGTGCCCTGGAGTACATGGGCCTGCGCGCCGGCACGCCGCTTCGCGACGTCGCCGTCGACGCGGTGTTTCTCGGGTCGTGCACCAACGGCCGAATCGAGGACCTGCGAGCCGCAGCCACCGTGCTCAAGGGGCGCCGAGTCAAGGAGGGTGTGCGGATGCTCGTCGTCCCCGGGTCGGCACAGGTGCGCCTGCAGGCCGAAGCGGAAGGTCTCGATGAGATCTTCCGTGCCGCCGGTGCGGACTGGCGCCTGGCCGGTTGTTCGATGTGTCTTGGCATGAACCCTGACCAGCTGGCCGCCGGCGAACGCTGCGCATCGACGTCAAACCGCAACTTCGAGGGCCGGCAGGGCAAGGGTGGGCGAACCCACCTGGTCTCACCGCTGGTCGCCGCCGCCACCGCGGTGCGCGGCACCCTGTCCGCACCCTGCGACCTGAGCGACTGAGAGGCCACCAATGGACGCGTTCACCACTCACACAGGCGTCGGCGTCCCGTTGCGTCGAAGCAACGTCGACACCGACCAGATCATCCCCGCGGTCTATCTCAAGCGAGTGACGCGCACCGGGTTCGAGGACGGTTTGTTCTCGGCGTGGCGCGGCGAACCCGACTTCGTTCTCAACCAGCCGGCCTTTGCGGCTGGGAGCGTCCTGGTCGCGGGCCCGGACTTCGGCACCGGTTCGTCGAGGGAGCACGCGGTCTGGGCCCTGCTGAACTACGGCTTTCGCGTGGTGATCAGCTCGCGTTTCGGCGACATCTTCCGCGGCAACAGCGGCAAGCAGGGGCTGTTGACGGCCCAGGTCGCCCAGAACGACGTCGAGCTGCTGTGGAAGCTGCTCGAGAACGAACCGGGGACCCACGTCACCGTCGACCTGCACAGCAAGACGGTGCAGGCCAAGGACATCACCTGCCGCTTCGAGGTGGACGACTACACCCGTTGGCGTCTTCTCGAGGGACTCGACGACGTCGGGCTGACTCTGGGCCATGTGGACGACATCGAGACTTTCGAGGCTCGCCGCCCGCCGTGGCTGCCAGTGACCACACGACCCTGACCAGGTCGGGCCCGCGCGTGAAGCTGTCAGCTGCATGATGTGTCCATGGCGCCCATCCCCAGCGGCGAGTCGTTACCCGATGATGCGCAGCGTTTTGCGGACGAGATTCGCCTTGTGCAGCAACGGATTCAGCGCCTCGCTTTAACTTCGGCCTGCGCTGCGGCATGGTCGCGCGAGCTACGTCGTGCGGTGCAGGCCGGGCGACATGACATCACCGAAGGGCGTGTGCTGTTGGGCCGTCTGGCGTCGAAACTGGCTGAGCTCGAGGTCGGTCTGGGCGGTTCGGGGCGGTAAATCGCCTGCGACACAACACCTAGAGAGTGTGTCGTGGTTGGACGAGCGCCCCTCGTGGTCCTACCGTCGTTGTCACGCCGGGATTTCCCGGCACCAGTGACCGGCTGGGCAGACGGCCCGGCACACCTCTTCTGGAAGGAAGACGCCGTGAACAAGGGACAGTTGGTCGTCGCTCTCGAGAATCGACTGGGGAGCCGAAAGGCTGCCGCCGAGGCTCTGGAGGCCGTGGTCGACACGATCACCATGACGGTGGCGAAGGGCGAGAAGGTGGCCATCACCGGATTCGGTACGTTCGAGCGGGCCGCTCGTGCTGCGCGCACCGGTCGCAACCCGCGTACCGGCCAGCCCGTGAAGATCAAGCGGACGTCGGTGCCGCGCTTTCGGGCCGGAACCGCGTTCAAGCAGGTCACCTCCGATGCCAAGGCGCTGCGGGCGTTCACGTCCGTAGCGGCCGCACGCGCCGCTTCGGCCACGACCGGTGCAGCTGCTCGCGTCGTAGGTGTGCGGGCCGGGGGGATGACGACCCGCAAGGCGACCACTGCGGCGAACGGGAGGGCGCGCACGACCTCCGCCGCCAAGGCCGCGACCAAGGCGACAGCCCGCAAGGCGGCCCCTGCCAAGACCGCGGCGGCCAAGACGCTCGCAAAGAAGACCACGGTGAAGGCCACCACCAAGACCGCGGCAGCCAAGACGCTCGCGAGCAAGGCCACCGCGAGCAAGGCCACCGCGAGCAAGGCCACCGCGAGCAAGGCCACCGCGAGCAAGGCCACGGCCAGCAAGGCCACCGCGGGACGCGCGCTGGCCAAGAAGAGCACCCCCACGCCGGCGAAGCGGGTCGCTGCCAAGACTGTGGCCAAGAAGACCACGGCTCGCACGGCGCCAGCCAAGGCAACGAGCAAGCGAGCCACGAAGAAGTCCTGAGCGGCGGCGCGACGCAGCACCGAGCCGACGCCCGCGCGGGGCGCCTCGGTGCTGCGTCAGACTGTCGACATGACTGACGTGCTGACAGTGAACGGCGGCCAACCCCTGGTCGGCGAGATTACGGTCCGCGGGGCCAAGAACCTGGTGTCCAAGGCCATGGTTGCCGCCCTGCTCGGCGAGGGAGTCAGTCGCCTGCGCGGTGTGCCCGAGATCGCGGATGTCCGCATCGTCTCAGGGCTGCTGGAGCTGCACGGTGTGGCCGTGTCGGCCGGGGACGTCGACGGTGAGCTGGTCTTCGACCCGACCAACGTCGAGCGGGCGCATGTCGCGGACATCGACGCCCACGCCGGTTCCAGCCGGATTCCGATCCTACTGTGTGGCCCGTTGCTGCACCGCCTGGGTGAGGCCTTCATTCCCGACCTTGGCGGTTGTCGGATCGGTGAACGACCGATCAACTATCACCTCGATGTGCTGCGGCAGTTCGGCGCCGTGGTCGACAAGCGCCCAGAGGGGTTGCACATCCGAGCGCCGCAGCGGCTGCAGGGCACCCGGCTGGAGCTGCCGTACCCCAGCGTGGGCACGACCGAGCAGGTCCTGCTCACCGCAGTTCGCGCCCAGGGGCTGACCGAGCTGCGCAACGCGGCGATCGAACCCGAGATCATGGACCTGATCGCCGTCCTGCAGAAGATGGGCGCGATCATCAGCGTGGACACCGACCGGGTGTTGCGCATCGAGGGTGTCGACGCGCTGACCGGCTACACCCACCGCCCGATCAACGACCGGATCGAGGCGGGTTCGTGGGCCTGCGCGGCATTCGCGACCCAGGGCGACATCTACGTCAAGGGGGCCAGCCAGCCCGAGATGATGACCTTCCTGAACGTCTTTCGCAAGATCGGCGGCGCCTTCGAGGTCGACGACCTGGGTATCAGGTTCTGGCGCGAGGGCGACGCCCAGCGTTCGCTCGTCCTGGAAACGGACGTTCACCCGGGTTTCATGACGGACTGGCAGCAGCCGCTGGTCGTGGCGCTGACCCAGACCAGCGGCCTGTCGATCATCCACGAGACGGTCTACGAGAACCGGTTGGGCTTCACGCAGGCCTTGAACGAGATGGGGGCCACGATCGCGCTGTACCGCGAGTGCCTGGGCGGCCTGGCCTGCCGGTTCGGCCAGCGCAACTTCCTGCACTCCGCGGTGGTGCCCGGGCCGACCAAGCTGCACGCGGCGCAGATCACCGTGCCCGACCTGCGCGGAGGTTTCAGCTACCTCATCGCCGCGCTGGCCGCCGAGGGCAGCTCACGGGTGCACGGCGTCGACCTGATCTACCGCGGCTACGAACGGTTTCAGGACAAGCTGGACGCGCTCGGGGCGCAGTACGCGATCGAATAGGGCTGCAGCTGGCCGTGTCGGCGCCGAGATCGCAAGTTCTGGGCACTTCGGCGCCCAAAGTGCCCAGAACTTGCGATCTCGGCCGGGACGTCGGCCCTTCAGATGCCGACCAGGCGCAGGGCGACGATCTCACCGTCGAGCAGGTCGACGCTTAGGCGCTGCCCAACCCGAAGCAGCCGCAGCCGGCTGCGCGCGAAGGCTTGGGGCCCAAATGGCAGGCGGCGCCCGTCGTCGAGCAGCACACTGCCGGACGCCGAGGCTTGGTCGAACTCGTGGACGCTTGCCTGCACCCGGGCCAGGCTACTGCGACAGGGGGCCGGCTTCGCAGGCGCTACCAGCGAGGTGGCCGGACCCGCGGAACGTCTCATGCGCCGTGGCCAGCGCCGAGCGCGTCCGGGGTCCCAGCCCGAGCGCGGCCGCGGACCGTAGGTCCCCCAAGGTGTCGACGTCGCGGCGCAGCCGGGGAAGCTGCAGGTCGAGTCGAACGGCCCCCAGGCCCTGGTGCCGCGCCGCTGAGCCAGTACCGAAAGCGAACGGCAGCCGGCCCGGGCGCCGGCCCGTGAGCAGTACGGTGCCGGTCTCGTCGGCGTCGGCCACGAAGGCCAGCCGATGGTGTCGGGCGGCCTCCAGGGCCATCTGCAGGTCACCCGGCGTCAAGGCCGGCAGGTCCGCGAGCAGGACGGCGACCGGACTGGTGGCCGCCAGCCGATCGGCGTGGGCCAGCCCGGCGCCCACCGCGGCGCCCAGCCCGTCGGCGTCGTCACCGCGCAGCCCGTCGGCGTTGTCACCGCCCAGCCCGCGGGCGTCGTCCGCGATGACGATGTCACCGGCGGCCGACGCGGCGACGGCCACCACCTGGTCGCTCGTCACCACGATCCGGTGCCGCACCAGGGCGCAGGACCGCACCGCAGCCAAGGCGTCCAGGGCCATCGCCCGCGCCAGGCCGGCGTGTTGCACCCCCGGGGGAGCGAGCAGACGCGACTTGGCGAACTCGCCCCGCTGCACGGGCAGCACCAGGGTCCAGAGCGCTGGGACGGGCGGCTGCTGCTGCATGCGCCGATGCTCTCAGGGGTCCGCATCGCCTCGACAACCCCCGTGCGCACCGGGGAGGATGCTGGCTCGCCCCCTCACTGGTGGGCGAGCCGAGCGACGGACTGGAGACTGCGTGTCGCGCCGCGACCTGGGCCGCAGCTATCGTCTGGTCATCGCTGTCGTGCGTCCCTTGCTGCTGCTGCTCACGCGGCGCGAGTGGCGCGGCGGCGAGAACCTGCCGGCCAGCGGCGGTTTCATCGCCTGCGCCAACCACCTCTCGTACGTCGACCCGTTGACCCTTGGGCATTTTCTGCTGGACCACGGGCACCCGCCATATTTCCTGGCCAAGGAGTCCCTGTTCACGTTGCCGGTGCTCGGAGGGGTGATCCGGGGGGCCGGGCAGATCCCGGTGCATCGCGGCGGGCCAGATGCCGCACTGGCCCTCACCAGTGCGGTGAACGCCCTGGCCGAGGGAAAGTGCATCGCGCTGTACCCCGAAGGCACCCTGACCAGGGACCCGCAGCTGTGGCCGATGGTCGGCAAGAGCGGCGCCGCGCGGCTGGCCCTGCAGACCCGTTGCCCGGTCATTCCGCTTGCCCAGTGGGGGCCGCAGGCGATGCTCGCGCCGTACTCGCTGCGGCTGCGGCTCGTGCCGCGTCCCCGGATCCAGGTGGTGGCCGGGCCACCGGTGGACCTGGACGACCTGCGCGCGCGCCCGATCGACGCCCAGGTGCTGTGCGAGGCCACCGAACGCATCATGTCGGCCATCACCGACCTGCTGCTGACCCTGCGGCCCGGCCCGGCGCCCGAGCACCGCCACGACCCTCGTGAGCACGGCCAGCCCCGGTTCGGCCATGCCGGCAAGGCCGTCAGCAACGCCGGACGAGCGGCCCACCGGGCGGCGCGCGCGGCGCGCGGGCGCATTCCGGGTGCGGGCCGATGACCCGGGCCGCGGGGCTCGGCGCGGGCAGCTGGGGCACGACGTTCGCCCAAGTGCTCGCGGACGCCGGAGCCGAGGTCAGCGTGTGGGCGCGCCGGGCGGCCCTGGCCGAGCAGATCAACAACGAGCACCGAAACGAGGACTACCTTCCAGGAATCGTGCTGGGCGACGCGGTGCACGGGACCAGCGACCCAGCGCGGGCGCTGCACGGCGCCGAGCTGGTGGTGCTGGCCGTGCCCTCGCAGCTGCTGAGCGCGAACCTGCGGCAGTGGCGCCACCTGCTGCCGGCGCACGGCCCGGTGGTGAGCCTGATGAAGGGCGTCGAGCTGGGCACCAGCCGCCGGATGAGCGAGGTGATCAGCCAGGTCGGCGAGGTAGCCGAGCGGCGGGTGGTGGTGGTGTCCGGGCCGAACCTGTCCCACGAGATCGCGCAACGCCAGCCCGCCGCCAGCGTGGTGGCCTGCCTGGACCATGCGCTCGCCGAGACCGTCGCGCGGGCCTGCGCCACCTCGTACTTTCGGCCCTACACCGCCGTGGACGTCGTGGGCACCGAGATCGCGGGGGCACTCAAGAACGTCATCGCGCTCGCCGTCGGGATGGCGCAGGGTCTGGGGCTGGGGGACAACTCCAAGGCCTCGCTGATCACCCGCGGGTTGGCGGAGACCTCGAGGCTGGGCGAGGCGCTGGGGGCCGATCCGATGACGTTCTCCGGTCTTGCCGGGGTCGGTGACCTGATCGCGACCTGCATGTCGCCGCTGTCACGCAACCGCACGTTCGGTGAAGAGCTCGGCCGCGGCAGGACAGTGGCCCAGGTGAGCGCCGCCAGTCGCCAGGTCGCCGAGGGGGTCACGTCGTGCCTGTCGATCCAGCAGCTCGCCGCGGCCAACGGCGTCGACATGCCGATCACGGACAGCGTGGTGTCCGTCGTGCACCACGACATGGCTGCGGCCGAGATGGGCCAACGGCTGCTCTCGCGGGCGCGTCGCCCCGAACAGGACTGACGGCGCGCCCCGTGCACTGGACCCCGGCGCCGGCGGGCTCAGGAGCGCAGGGCCTGGTCCAGGTCGGCCCACAGGTCCTCGACGTCCTCGATGCCGACCGACAGGCGCAGCAACGACTCGGGCACGGTGGTGACCTCGGCGCCGTGGCGGCGCCGGCGCTCCAGCGAGGACTCGACCCCGCCAAGGCTCGTCGCGTGCACCCACAACCGGGTGCCGGCAGCGACCCGCTCGGCGCCGGCCGCGCCCCCGGCGACCTCGATGGCGAGCACCGCGCCGTAGCCGCGCATCTGCGCGGTGGCCAGGTCGTGCCCGGGATCGCCTGGCAGTGAGGGGTGGCGGACCCGCTCCACCCTCGGGTGCGTAAACAGGCGTCGGGCCAGCTCGGCGGCCGTTGCCTGTGCGCGTTCGACGCGCAGGGCCACGGTGCGCATCCCGCGCAGGGCCAGGAACACCTCCTGCGGGCCGGCGATCGCCCCGTGCAGGTGCCGGTAGGCGCGCAACCGGGCGTGCAGCGCCCGGCCCGGATCGTCGTCCCGTGTGACGCTCGCCCCCAGCACCACGTCGGAGTGACCGGCCAGGTACTTGGTGACCGAGTGCACGCCGACGTCGGCGCCGAGCTCGAGCGGGCGCTGGACCAGGGGGGTGGCAAAGGTGTTGTCGACGACGCTGAGCGCGCCGGCTGCCCGCGCCGCGCTCGTCGTGGCGCGCAGATCGGCGACCTCCAGCATCGGGTTGGTCGGCGACTCCAGCCACAGCAGCGCCGCGCCCTGCACGGCCGCCCGCACGGCCGTGGTGTCGGCGATGTCGACCTCGCGCAGGTGCACCCGACCGGCTGCGGCCGCTTCGCGCAGCAGGGCGCCCGTGCCGCTGTAGACGTGCCGGGGAGCAAGGACGGTCGACCCCTGCGGGACGAGCGCGCAGGCCGCGGCGATCGCCGCCATCCCCGAGCCGAAGACCAGGGCCCGCCCGCCCTCCAGGGCGCCAAGGGCGGCCTCGAACGCCTGCCAGGTGGGGTTGTCGGTGCGCCCGTAGTCGACCGGGCCGTCCGCGACGTACGTCGAGCTGAGCCAGATCGCCTCGTTCACCGCGGCGCCGGCGACCCGCTCGGGCCGGCCGGCCGCCACGGCCAGGGTGGCGGGGGAGTAGTGGGGGTCGGGCGCTGTGCTCGTCACTGTCGAAGGCTAGTGCCGCCGCAGCCGGGTAGGGTCGGGCGGCAATGAGCCAGCTACCCGTCCCCGTGCGCAAGCCGCGGGTCGCGGTCGTCTTCGGCGGCCGCTCCAGCGAGCATGCCATCAGCTGCATGACCGCCGCCGGGGTGCTGCGCGCGATCGACCGGGACCGGTACGACGTGGTGCCCATCGGAATCGCTCTCGACGGGCGCTGGGTGCTGGCCCCGGACGACGCGGCGGCGCTGGAGGCCCGCGGGGCCGACCTCCCGCAGGTCGACACGAGCGGGCCGGGGGTCCTCGTCCCCACCAGCACGACCAGCCGGGCGCTGACCACCCTGCGCGCCGGCGAGGTCCCGGTGGCGCTGGGCGAGGTCGACGTGGTGTTCCCGTTGCTGCACGGGCCGTACGGCGAGGACGGCACGATCCAGGGCCTGCTCGAGCTCGGTGACGTGCCCTACGTCGGGTCCGGCGTCCTGGCGTCGGCCGCGAGCATGGACAAGCACTACATGAAGGTGCTGCTGGCCGGCCACGGCCTCCCGGTCGGCCCGTACGTGGTCGTCTTGCCTCGGCAGTGGGCGTTCGACCCCGATGCGGCGCTGGCGGCCGCCGCCGCCCTCGGCTTCCCGCTGTTCGTCAAGCCGGCCCGCGCCGGGTCGAGCATGGGGATCACCAAGGTGAGTGAGCCGGGCGGGCTGCGGGCTGCCATCGAGGCGGCACACGCGCACGACCCCAAGGTCATCGTCGAGCGCGCCCTCGTGGGGCGCGAGCTGGAGTGCGGGGTCCTGCAGGACCTGGACGGGACGCCGCGCGCCAGCGAGGTCGGCGAGGTGCAGGTGCTGTCCGGGCACGAGTTCTACGACTTCGCCGCCAAGTACGTGGACGAGGGGAACGTGCGCCTGACCTGCCCGGCCGACGTCCCGGCGTCCGTGCGCTCGCGGGTGCAGCAGGTCGCGGTGCGCGCGTTCGAGGTGATGGGCTGCGAGGGACTCGCGCGGGTCGACGTGTTCTTGACCGATGCGGGCGATGTCGTGGTCAACGAGATCAACACCATGCCCGGGTTCACCCCGCACTCGATGTATCCGCGGCTGTGGGCGGCCTGCGGGGTCGACTACCCCAGCCTGGTCGACCGGCTGCTGCGCCTGGCCCTGTCCCGGCGTACCGGTCTGCGCTGATTCCTCATCGGGCCCGGCCGACGTCGGCTGCGGGCCTGTCGGGGACGTCGGCAGCGGGCACGAGGGCGGCGAGGGCGGCGAGGGCGGCGGTGAAGCACTGGGCCGGCGGGCTGACCAGGCCGGCGCCGACCTGGCCGGTGCCGGCGACCTTGCCCGCGATGCCGGTGTTGATGGTGGGCAGGATGCCGGTGCGCGCGACGAGGCTCACGTCGATCCCCGCGGGGGTGCCGCGAAAGCCGAGCACCGGCACCTGGTAGGCGGGGTGCTCGCCCAAGGTGATCTCGTACATCGACAAGGTCGCGGCCAGCGCGTCGGCGACCTCGCCACCGACGAAACGCACGATCGCGGGGGCGGCGGCCATCGCCATCCCGCCGATGCCGCCGGTCTCGGTGATGGCCGAGTCGCCGATGTCGGGGTTGGCGTCGGTTGGCCCGAAGTCGCCGAGGTACAGCCCGTCGGGGATGCCCGCCGGACCGGTGAACCACGCGTTGCCGGTGCCGGCCACCTGGATGCCGAAGTCGGTGCCGTTGCGGGCCATCGCCACGACCATCGTCGAGCCGGGGATGTCGCGGGCGGCGTCCAGCGCCAGCTTGCAGGCCGGCATCACCAGGTTGAGGAAGAAGTGGTCGTTGCCGTTGCAGAACCGCACCGCGTCGGCCACGTCGGTGAGCGCCAGACCCGGGGGCAGCGCGTCGGCGGCGTCCAGCAGCTCGGGGACGACCTCGCGCACCAGCATCATGGTGCCGGCCCGGTTGCGGTTGTGGCCCTCGTCGCCCATCTGCAGCATCTGCCCGATGATGGCCCGGACGTCGACCGGCCCGGCACCGCTGGCGCGACGCCGGACGGCCAGCTGCAGCAGCGGCCCGAGCACGCGCGACATCCACTGCAGCCGGGCGATGACCTCGGCCCCGTAGGCGCCGTACCGCAGCACCTTGCCCAGGCCCTCGTTCAAGGTGGCGAAGGCCGTGCCGCCGTGCACCGGGTCACGTAGCACGAACCCCCACATGGACGCCGTCACGACCCCGGCCATCGGGCCCACCGCGCCGTGGTGGTGGCAGGGGTCCAGGGTGATCGTCAGGCCGTCGTCGGTGCGTCCGGCCCACAGTGCGCGTTCGGCGCTCTCGGCGTCCGGCGCCAGGCCCTCGAGCAGCACCGCACCGATCAGGGCGCCGCGCATCGGGCCCGAGGCCGCTTCGATGCCGATCGGGGGACCGGCGTGCAGGAACGTGCCCGGTTGCAGGCCCAGGGCCACACTGGCCGGCAGGACGTCGACCAGCTCGGCGCCCGCGCTCAGCATCCTTCGCAGGGCCTGGGCGTTGGCGTCCGCGCGACGGCGGTCGCCCAGCACCCGGGCGATGTCCGCGGCGGTGCCGGGCAGCGGCGGCTGCCACTGGACCGTGCGCGCCGCCACGCCCTGCTCGGCCAGCGCCTGGGTGAACAGGTCGGCGCCCACGCTGAGCACGCTCGGGCGGCCGGTCAGCAGCCCGCGCAGCGGCGCGGTGCTCATCGCGCACCTGCCGGCGCGGTGCTCATCGCGCACCTGCCCAAGGGGTGCCGGGCAGCAGCGCCAGGGCGTGCCGGGTCGACTCGGCGTTGGACAGACGTACGTGTGCCCCGGCCGCGGCCAGCGCCTGAGCCTGGGTGTCCAGACCCTGCGGGTCGGACCTGGTGCCGGTAAGGGAGACGACGACGGCCAGCTCGCGCCCGTCGCGGGCCGCTATGGCCCGCGCCTGCCCGATCGCCGCCGCCAGGCCAGTAGC
>DAIETC010000189.1 GCA_027345905.1 Kineosporiaceae bacterium
GTCCACCGAGCGGGACGCCGCAGCATCGCCCGCGATGGGGCGCAGGGCGGCGGTGGCGCCCGCACGCAGCAAGGCGGCCGGCGAGGACGCCGTGAGCGCGCCCAGGCCCGACCCGGCCCACGCGTCGATCGCGGCGTGCCACAGCGCGCCCGGGCTGCCCTGCACCGAGTTGAGCTCACCGCCCGTGAGCGTCCCCGAACCGGCGAGCCGGCGAAAGGCGACGGCACTACTCGCACCGACGAGCAGCAGCACCGTGGTCATCGGGTGCCGGACCAGGCGGCGTCGCCACCGCGGCGCGGGCAGGACGACCGGGTCGCTCTCGTCGGCCACCGGCCCGGTCTCGGGGGCCACCAGGGGCGTTTCGTCGTCCAGGTCCGCGCGCGCCGCCAGACCGCCGAGCCGCTCCAGGCCGTGGCGGACGAAAGCCCAGCGTGGGCTGAGCATGCCCGAGACGTCCCGGCGGCGCACCGAGCGGGTGCCCCGGGCCCGCCAGCGCGAACCCAGCCAGGTCCACGGGGTCAGCGCCACCGTGAGCGTCGAGGCCAGCTCGTCCCACGCTGCGCCGGGCGCCTTGGCGAGCAGCATGGCCAGCGTGCGCGCGAGGCCGGTCACGACCAGCCAGCCGAGCACGAACGGGAGCGCAGGCCAGGACGCGCGGGCCAGTGCGACGTGCAGGGCGTGCCGGCGGTCCACACGGCGCACGGAGCCGCGCACGGCGTCCAGGCTGCGCTGGCCGCGCGTCGAGGCCTGCGCGTCAGCGACCACGGCCCGAGGGGCCAGGACGACCCGGCGTCCGGACAGGTGCGCTCGCCAGCACAGGTCGATGTCGTCGCGGATCAGCGGCAGAGCGGGATCCAGACCCCCCAAGCGGTCCCACAGCTGGCGCTCCACGAGCATGCCGGCGGTGCCGACCGCGAGCACGTCCGCACGGTGGTCGTGCTGGCCCTGGTCGCGCTCGCGCTCGGCGACGCCGGTGTGCCGACGCCCGCCCCGGCTGACGCTCAGCCCGACCTCGAGCAGGCGGGTGGGATCGTCCCAGTGGACGAGCTTGGGGCCCACGATGGCCACCTGCGGCGACTGGGCGGCCGCGTCGAGCAGCTGCGCCAGGGCCGTGGGCTGCGGCGCGGCGTCGTCGTGCAGCAGCCAGACCCATCGCCCCGCCCGTTCGGTGTCCGTCTCGTCCGCCTGCAGGTACTCCAGCCCCAGCCGGACGGCGGCACCGAAACCGGTACGCCGCTGAGCTTGCACCACCTGTCGCTGGCCCAAGGCGGCACCGAGCAGGGCGGCGGAGTCGTCGTGGGATCCGGTGTCGACGGCGACCACCACATCGGGCGGGCGGGTCTGGCAGGCCAGTGCCTCCAGCACCCTGGGCAGCCAGCGCGCGCCGTCGTGCGCGACCAGGACCGCCGTGACATGCGGCTGACCCGGGTGGTTGCGCGGCGAGCGAGGGCCGGTCGGGCCAAGCAGCTGCACGTCCTGCGGCGCGGACGTCGTGAGGGTCATCGGGCTGCCCGCCGCCGCCCCCAGGAGGGCCTCAGACCGCCAACCTCTTCAGGCGACGGCGCTCGCGTTCGGACAGACCGCCCCAGATCCCGAAGCGCTCGTCGTGGGCAAGCGCGTACTCCAGGCAGTCCCCCCGCACGTCGCAGGACACGCAGACCTTCTTGGCCTCGCGGGTCGAACCGCCCTTCTCGGGGAAGAACGCCTCAGGGTCGGTCTGCGCGCACAGGGCACGCTCCTGCCAGGACAGCGCCGGATCGGCGTCCGCCACGGCGATCAGCTCGATCGCGGCGATGCCGTCGTGGTTTCCCAGCGCCCCTCGGTAAAGCGTGTCCGGCTCCCAGGGCCCGTCCGGACCGGCCCCGCGGATGGTGAGTTCGTTCACGACCCCTCCTCGACCCTCGTCGTCCGCCTCTGGCCCGGCGAAGGCCTGCGTGACATGCCTGGAATTACACGCGTGTCATGCACCTCCCGTCAAGCCCGATGGTGATATTCGTGGGCGCGAGTTTGGACCGGCCTGGCGTGCGTCGCCCACGTCCAACGGCCACGGCGATCCCTGCCAGACTGGCGCGTGTGCAGATCACCGCGCTGGCCGGAGGCGTGGGCGGCGCCCGGTTCCTGCGGGGGCTTCTCACCCATCTGGCCCAGTGCGCCGATGCCGAACGGCGCGCCGCTCAGCTCACGATCATCGCTAACACCGGCGACGACATCACGCTGTTCGGCCTGCGGGTCTGCCCCGATCTCGACACCGTCATGTACACGTTGGGCGGTGGCGTGGACGAGAGTCAGGGGTGGGGCCGGGCCGACGAAACCCATGCGCTGCAAGCGGAGCTGGCCGCCTACGGCGCCCTGCCGCAGTGGTTCGGCCTGGGTGACCGCGACCTGGCCACGCATATCGCGCGCACCCAGCTACTCGGACTGGGACTGCCGCTGTCGGAGGTGACCGCAGCCCTGTGCGAGCGCTGGGAACTGGCCGAACGAAACGTTCGACTGCTACCGATGAGCAACGACCCGGTCGAGACCCACGTCGTCGTCGAGGACGGGGAGGGCCGGCGAGCCGTGCACTTTCAGGAGTGGTGGGTACGAATGCAGGCGGCCGTTCCCGCCCAGCAGTTCCTGTCCGTGGGGATCGAGAGCGCGACGGCTGCACCTGGGGTGCTGGAAGCGATCCGCTCGGCTGACGTCGTCCTGCTGCCGCCCAGCAACCCAGTCGTCTCCATCGGAATCGTCCTGGGCGTGCCCGGGGTCCGCGAGGCCATGCGCGAGACGAGTGCGCCGGTCGTCGGCGTCTCACCGATCGTGGGAGGGCGACCGGTGCGCGGCCACGCCGACAGCTGCCTGGCGGCATTGGGTCTGGACGTCACTGCAGGAGCGGTCGCCGGGCTGTACGCGGACTTCCTCGACGGGTGGCTGGTCGACGACGCCGCCCCTGAAGACCTGTCCTCCGTGCGCCGCACGTCCGGTCTCGCGGTCCGTGCCGTTCCGCTGTTGATGAGCGACCCAGCGAGGGCGGCAGCCCTCGCCGGACGTGCGCTCGATCTGGCCGACGAGCTGCAAGGCCGCCGGGCCAGTGCCTGAAAGGCCCGTGAGAGCCGAGCTCAGTGTCGTTGCGCTGCAAGGGATACCCGAGATCGGCGAACAGGACGACGTGGCTCAGCTCTTGCTGGACAGCGTCGCGCTGGGCAGTGTGTCGTTGGGCAGTGTCTCGCTGGGCAGTGCCCGCCCGCTGGTCGACGGCGACATCCTCGTGGTGTCCTCGAAGGTGATCTCGAAGGCGGCCGGCTTGACCCGGCCGGCCCGGCAGCGCGACGACGCCGTCGCCGAGCAGAGCCTGCGCGTCGTGAGCGAACGGCGGACCGCGCGCGGCCTGGCGCAGGTGGTGCAGTCGGTGGCCGGCCCCGTGATGGCCGCCGCGGGCGTCGACTCCTCGAACGCGCCACGCGACACCGTGCTGCTCCTTCCCTCCGACCCCGACGCCGCGGCGCGCGACCTGCGCGCGCGACTGCGTTCGCTCGGCGCGCCATGTGTCGCCGTCGTCATCACCGACACCGCCGGTCGTCCCTGGCGGGCCGGCCTCACGGACTTCGCCCTCGGCTGTGCCGGCCTGGTGGTGAGCGAGGACCTTCGCGGCACCCCCGACGCCGGCGGCACACCGCTCACCGTCACCGAGCGCGCCATCGCCGACGAGGTCGCCGCCGCCGCAGACCTGGTGAAGGGCAAGGCGACTGGCGTTCCCGCGGCCGTCGTCCGGGGCCTGGGCGCCTTTGTCATGCAGGACGACGGCCCGGGGGCGTCCAGCCTGCTGCGCGACCCGGCGTCCGACTGGTTTCGCCTCGGACACGTCGAAGCGGTGCGGGCGGCACTAGGCGTTCCCGCGGGCGCTGTCGAGGCACCGTCGGTCGAGCCAGAACCCTTGCCGCACAAGGCACAACGGGCCCTCGAGATCGCCTTCTTCGAGTTAGCTGACACCCTCGGCAGCACCCTTCGGCGTGACGGTGACGATGTTCTCCTCACCCTGACGGCCGTCGACGATTTCACCGCGGGGATGCTGACCGCGCGGCTGCTCGCGGCGTTGTGGGCAGAGGACCTCCTCGCCGCGCCGCACCACGACCCCGCGACCGGTCGCACGCAGATTCGCATCAGCGAACCGCCCGGGATAGTAGGCGGTTGAGCCGCACGGTTCGACGAGCGGGGGTCGCTGACGTCCTTCGGCCGAGGCGCCGGGCGCAGAGCACCCCCTGCGGTGCAACCAGACGCGCCTACGACGCAGAACTCCACCTGGACGTAGAACGCCACCTGACCGCAGAACTCCACATGACCGCAGATGTCCACATGGCTGGCGCCACTCTTGACCATGTCCCTGGCCTTGGTTAGAATCATACATATGTTCGAGACTGCGCAGCTTTCTCCGCCGGAGCCAGTTGCACGATCCTGGTGCCAGTGCCCGGCTTCCTACCCGGATGCCGGTTTGTGGTGCACGCAGCGGCCAGGG
>DAIETC010000221.1 GCA_027345905.1 Kineosporiaceae bacterium
GCACCACGATGGCGTCGCGTGCTGACTGCGAATCGAGTGGGCCGATCGCGGCGAACTCGTAGAGGCGTTCGGCGTAGGAGGTAGCCCGACTGAGCACCTCCGGCAGCGAAGGTAAGCCCGCTCCGCACACCACGACGGGCAACGGCGCTGCCCCCTGTCCGATCTCGTGCGCCGCCGCGTTGAGTGCCTTGAGCTCGGCCGGCGGAACGTCCTGCATCTCGTCAACCAGGACGAGCGCCCCCACCCCCAGATTGCGACTCGTCTCGCCGAGCTGGCGCAGGAGATCGCCCAGGTCACGGCTGGGATCCCCGCTGTCGGCGTGGCCCGGCAGCGGTTGGACGTCGACGCCGAAGCTGTAGCTGCCTGTCGGGTCCACCTTCACGCTGAACGACCGGAAGACCCGCAGAGCTCCCAGGACCCGCTCGGTGGAGAACCGAGCGGCACTGGCTCTCAGCGAGCGGTGCAGTGACTGCACGAGCATGGGAAGCACCGAGCGGCCGCCAGCCGCTTCCACCTTGACGGTGATCCAGTTACGACGCTCGGCGAGGGCCTGGAACTCGTTGAGTAGCACGGTCTTGCCAACGCCCCGCAGACCGTGCAGCACCTGCCCGCGGTCGCCCACGCCTGTCTCACAGCGTCGGATCAGGACGTCGAAAGCCGCGACCTGGGCGTCACGGCCGGCGAGCTCGGGCGGGCGGCGGCCGGCTCCAGGCTGGTATGGGTTCCGTACCGGATCCACCCGCGAACCGTATCAGACTTTGTCTCTCTATATATGCTGATCTCTTATACGGGTAGATAGTGTCTGAGAGTTACGGCGTCCGCCCCGCAGCCTGCCCGGGTATATCACCAACTGCCACTGGTAGGCCGACGACTGATCGCGCGCAAGCACCTCGGCCACCGCATCGACGCCTCACGACGCGGACGGGTGGCAGACATCCGCCCGCCCAGGCGGATCGGCCGGCCAGCAAAACCGGGAACGCGGTTCGGATCCGCAGGGAGCAGCTCGATCGAATCTGGCCTTAATTCTGACCGGTCGCTATTGTGGTCGCCATGGAGACCGTACCCATCACGCAGGCGAAAGCCCGGATCGCTGAGCTTGCCGACCGGGTCGCTCGGGAGCACGACCATTTCACGATCACCCGCAACGGCCGTGCTGACGTGATGCTCATCTCGGTAGCTGAGTACGAGTCCATGCAAGAGACGCTCGACCTGCTGTCGGACGAGGAGGCCCTGGCTGACCTGCGCCGGTCACGGGCGGACTTCTCGAAAGGCGACACGTTCACGGTAGACCAGGTCCGTGCTGAGCTTGAGCGACGACGTGGTGGGGCAGCCTAGCCCGTACACGGTCCTGCTCTCGCGGCGAGCGCGGCGCAACCTGAGCGAGAGTCTTCCGCTGGACGTGGCGATAGCGGCAACCGAAACCATCCAGCATGCGATGGCCGTCAACCCCGCCCGGGTGGGCAAGCCGCTCGACGAGCCGTTTGACGGGTACTACTCCGCTCGCCGCGATACCTACCGGATCATCTACCGGATCGACGAGGCCAAGCGCGTCGTGGAGATCCACTCGATCCGCCACCGCCGCGACGTCTACCGCGCGTAGGGATGTCGCCCCGGCTGCCTTTCCTCCGCGAAACCGGCGTGCCGCTGGTGACCACGGACCGCCGACTGCACGCCGCGCCGTCCGTGGACGTCGGCATCACCTGAAGTCGCCTGCGCGCCGTCAGCCACTGCCACCAAAGCGCTCGCGAGGTTGGATGGCGTGCTCGTCCGCGTACGAAAGCAGGCGCTGCGGTTTCAGGACGATCCAGCACGACACCCAGCTGCCGGTGAGCGTCGAGGCGACCTCGGGCGGCGCATCGGCGTTACTGAGGATCTGGGCTGGGCCCTCTAGGAGCACGACAATGTGGCTCTGGTGGTCGCCTTCGGTGACCACCAGGCTGACCCAAGGATGGGCGCGAATGTTGCGCTCACGGACCGAGCCGGCCACCGTCGGCAGCCAGAAGACGTTCTCACGCCGGACGAAGCCTGACACGGCAGCGTGGGCCCGACCGTCGGGCCGGGTCGATGACACGACGGCGAAGTCGCGCCGGTCGAGGTAGGCGGCCAGCTGCTCGCCACTGAGCCGGCGCTCGGCGGGGTAGGAGTCGGCTGTCGCCGCGTTGGACGCCGCGAACGTGCGCTCCTGCAGCCGAGCCAGTGCTTCGCTCATCCCCCAAGTGTGCCCGCGGGCGGCGGGAGACTCTACAGTGCGACATGGCCTACGACCCGGCGCGGCCGAACGGCGCGGACTCCCCGCGCCCCAAGGGCCGGCACATCCTCGTGGCGCTGGACCGCTTCGAGCTGATCCTCTACACGGCTGTCGCAATCTTCCTGGCCGCTGCGGCGGTGCTGGTGCTGGCCGGCACGATGCATGAGCTGGTGTCTGGCGTCGCCCAGGGGCAGGGTGCGGTGAACACGGCGGTGACGGTGATGGACCGCGTCCTGCTGACCCTCATCATCGCCGAGCTCGTCTACACCCTCGGCGTTGTGTTACGCACCCACGAGATCGTGGTCGAGCCGTTCCTGTTCATCGGCCTGATCGCCGTCGTCCGACGCATCCTGATCGTCACCGCCCAGTTCGAGCGGCCACCTCCGTCCGCTAACGCCGTCAACACCTTGATCCTCGAGCTGGGACTGCTCGGCTTTTTAACCCTGGCGTTGTCCGCTGCGGTCTACCTGATCCGGCGCTCGCGCAGCGAACTGGCCCGCACGCCCGATGGGCCGTGAGCACGTGAGAGCGCCGGACCCGGGGCTCAGAACTTGCCGGCCGGATCGGGCGGCTGCGGTGAGGTGCTGGCGGACTCGGAGGGCTCGCCTTCCTGGGCCGAGTCGGTCGCGCCCGCGCCGGGGCTGGGTGGCACGCCAGGAGTGGTGTCGGGCGGCATCGGGCTCGGCGGGGTAGCCGCAGGCGCCGGAGGCGTGTACGCCGGGTAGGTGCCGGTGGGCACGGCCCACGGGTCGTCCTTGGGCTGGCGACTCTTGAACGCGGTGTAGCCGGCGGCCGCGGCGGCCGCGAGGACCGGCAGCAGCAGCAGCTTGCGCAGCCAGCGTCGCTTGCGCTTGGCCACGGCTTCTCCCTTGAGCACCGCGACGGCGTCCCCGCCGCGAGACCGGGCCTCACCGGCCGCCACGCCCGCCGCAGCGCCCGCGGAGGCGGCGGCACTGACCGCTTCCACGATCCGGGGCAGCAGGTCGTCGATCTTCTCGCGCGCTGCCTCGATCGCCGGCGAGACCTTCTCGACGGCAGCTCCCACCTTCGGGGCTGCGGCCTCGCGGCCGCGCTCGACGTGTGGCGCGGCCCAGTGGGCGTCGTGGCGCGCCTTGGCGCCCACCACGGGCGCGACCTTGCCGCGCCAGGTGTCGCCAAGGGTGCTGGTGAGCTCGGCGGCCTGCGCTCGAGCCTGGTCGGTCCGACTTGTCTTGGTGAACACGTGCCCTCCCTGGATGTGGGTCGAGTGCACGGGCGGGCAACGCTGCCAGCGCCGCGCTGGTCCATCCTGCCTTGATCAACGTCACGTCGCCTACTGAGCGGTCTCCCGGGCCGTGGGAGGATGCCAGCATGAACGTAACGCTGCAGACCAACAAGGGCGACATCGCCATCACGCTGTTCCCCGACCAGGCGCCCAAGACGGTGGCGAACTTCGTCGACCTGGCGCAGGGCAGCAAGGAGTGGAAGGACGAGCGCACCGGCCAGACGACGACCGAACCGTTCTACGACGGCCTGGGCTTTCACCGGATCATCCCCGGGTTCATAATCCAGGGCGGCTGCCCGCTGGGCACCGGTACCGGTGGCCCCGGCTACGCGTTCGACGACGAGATCCACCCCGACCTCAGCTTCAGCAAGCCGTACCTGCTGGCCATGGCGAACGCCGGCAAGCGCGCCGGCAAGGGCACCAACGGCTCGCAGTTCTTCATCACGGTCACCGCCACCCCGCACCTGAACGGTAAGCACACGATCTTCGGCGAGGTGAGCGACCAGGCCAGCCGGGACGTCGTCGACGCCATCGCGGCCACGCCCACCGGCCGTGGCGACGCGCCAGTCGAACCGGTCGTCATCGAGCACGTCGTCGCCGGCTGACACGCACCAGGCAAGGAGCCAGCAGTGGACGGCGTCGCCCCCGAACGCTCGGCGCCGCCCACCGCTGAGCCGGTCTGCCCTCGCCACCCCGACCGGGTGAGCTACGTGCGTTGCCAGCGCTGCGACCGGCCCGCGTGCCCGGACTGCCAGCGGGCGGCGTCCGTGGGAGTGCAGTGCGTCGACTGCGTGCGCGAGCAGGCCGCGAACCACCCGGTCACCCGGACGACGTTCGGCGCCCGCAGCCGCACGGGGCGCCCAGTGGTCACCCTTTCGCTCATCGGCGCGTGCGTCGTGGTCTTCGCCCTGCAGTTCGTGGCGCCCCTGGACCTGACCCAGCGCTTCGCCTTCGCCCCGGCACTGGCGACCAGCGAACCCTGGCGGTTCCTCACGAGCGCCTTCTTGCACCAGACCGGGTTCCTGCCGCACATCCTGTTCAACATGCTGGCGCTGTACGTGCTCGGCCCGATGGTCGAGCTGCACCTGGGCAGAGTGCGGTTTCTGGCGCTGTACCTGCTAAGCGCTGTGGGCGGTTCGGTCGGTTACCTCGCCCTCGCCGATCCGGCGAACCCGCAGTCGTGGTACGGCGCCGTCATCGGGGCATCTGGTGCGGTGTTCGGGCTGTTCGGGGCGCTGTTGCTGCTCAACCGGCGACTGGGACTGCGCAGCAGCGGCCTGGTCACGATCATCGCGATCAACGCGGTCATCGGCTTCGTCCCGGGCCTGAACATCGCCTGGCAGGCACACGTGGGCGGCCTGGTCACAGGCACGCTCGCCGGTGCCGTGCTGGTCTACGCCCCGCGCGCGCGACGCTCACTGGTGCAAGCGGCGGGCTTGACGGCGGTCCTGCTGCTGTTGGGCGCGGTCACCGTGCTCAAGCTTGCGAGCGCGTGAGCCGGGTGCGCCCCGTCCGTGAGCCGGGTGCGCCCCCATCCACAGAGTTCTCCACAACCTGGGGATCGAGTAACACGGGTGTGATTCAGCGCCACCGGGTGGCCATGGCGAAGCCGGCCATGATCACGGCGAAGCCGACCAGGATGTTCGCCTGACCC